>JAOBAU010000089.1 GCA_025463165.1 Acidobacteriota bacterium
CCGATCGTCCGTCCGATCGCGAAGAGCGCGAGCGGCGCGCCCGGCGGAAGCTTGAGCGTGCGTGCCAGCGTAACAAGCGCGAAATCGACGGTCGGCTTTTCGCCGAACAGCGCTTCGTACTCCTTCGCCACTTTCATCGAGAACGCGAGATCCTTCGATGCGCCGCGCTCGGCGAGAATCGTCAGCAGCAGCGTCGCGCGCGGATCGCCGTCGGGATAAAGCGGATGGCCGAAGCCGTCGACGGTTTCCCCGCGGCGCATCCGATCGGCGAGCGCTTTCTTCAGATCGCGCGAACGGCGCAACTCATCGAGCATCGTTTCAACGCGCGCGCTGAGGCCGCCGTGTTTCGTTCCTTCGATCGCGGCCAGTCCGCCGAGGACCACCGAGTACGGATTCGAGCCGGCGGATGCGACGCAGCGCGCGGTGAATGACGAGACGTTCAGCTCGTGATCGGCGCAGACGATGAGCGCCGCGCGGATCACGTCCGCAGCAGCGGGATCATTCGGCAGCCAGTGCCGCTGCAACGTTCCTTCGATCGTCTCATCGATCTCCGCCGATTCCGCGGCGACGCTGGCCATCAGATTGACGATGCGCCAGCCGGTTTGCGCGACGGCGCGCGGGCGAAGGTCGACCGCCAGCGGATCGCGCGCGGAGACGAGCGGCAGCATCGCCTGCGCGCGGGTGATGAACGGCAATCCGTCGACGCTGCGGCCGCCGGCGACGACGTGGAGCGGCGTCGCGAAGATGTCGGCGTCGAACTCGCCGGTCCAGATCAGCGACGCAACCTCTTCGATCGACGAGCCGCGCGCGAGCTCGCACGCGTCGACGCCGCGATAGTACAACCGGCCGTCGGCGATCAGCGTGATGCGCGATTCCAGGATCGGCATCCCCCAGTGCAGCGCCCGTCCCGCTGCTTTGGCCGGATCTTTTCGCTCCTCGGTGCGGCGGCGAAGGCGATCGACGTCTTCCCGCGAGTAACGCCGTTCGCGGCTGCGTCCGGGCGATGGCGCGGAACGAACGAAGCGGCGGCTGACGTACGCGTAAAGGGTCTCGCGGCTGATGCCGAGGAGCTTCACGGCCTCTGCTGCTGTGATCCAGGCGGGATCTTTCGGCATCGTCGGGAGACGATACCAGACATTGATTTGCGAATCAATGTTGACGACATACGTCAATCGGATTTAGGTTTCCAGCATGATCAATCAGGGACTGGAAGGCGTCGTCGCCGCGGAAACGAAACTGAGCATGGTCGATGGCCAGGCAGGAGAGCTCGTCATCGCCGGATTTCCGGTCGCCGAGCTCGCGCTGAATGCTACGTTCGAAGAGACGGTGCTGTTGTTGTGGGATGGAGAGCTGCCCGATGACGCGACGCTGCGAGCGTTCCGCGCGGAGCTCGCCGCGCATCGCGCGCTCGCACCGGAAGCGCTGGAGTTGCTCGCTGCCGCGGCGCGCGCGGAAGTCGATCCGATGGATGCGCTGCGGATGGCGGCGGGAACGGTGAGTTTGACGCGGTCTGCCGGCGATCGCGAAGACGCTGTGAAACTCGTCGCCGCGTTCCCGGTGATCGTCGCGACGTATTCGCGTATGCGCGCCGGCCTCGCGCCGGTTTCACCGCGCGCCGATCTGGGTCATGCCGCGAATTACCTTTACATGCTCAACGACAGCGAACCATCCGCCGAACAGGTACGCGGACTGGAGACGTATCTCAACACGGTCGTCGATCACGGACTGAACGCTTCGACGTTCACCGCGCGCGTCATTGCATCGACGGAATCCGATCTCGTCTCGGCGATCGCCGGCGCGGTCGGCGCGCTGAAAGGACCGCTGCACGGCGGCGCGCCGGGGCCGGCGCTCGACATGGTGTTCGAGATCGGCGACGCCTCGCGCGCGGAAGCGTTCCTGCGCCGGAAGATCGAAGCGGGCGAAAAGCTGATGGGCTTCGGTCACCGCGTCTACAAAGTGCGCGATCCGCGCGCCGACGTGCTCGCGGAAGCGGCGGAGCGGATGTTCCGGCGCGGCGGCGACATGAAGCTCTACGACCTCGCGCGCGCCGTCGAGCGTGAAGCGATCCGCCTGCTCGAAGAGTACAAGCCGGGCCGCAAGCTGCAGACGAACGTCGAGTTCTATACCGCGCTGCTTCTGCACGGACTCGGGCTCGATGTTCCGCTCTTCACGCCGACGTTCGCGATCAGCCGCGTGGCGGGCTGGATCGCACATTGTTTCGAGCAGCGGCGCGCCAATCGCATCATCCGTCCGCAGTCGGTTTACACCGGCGAAACGGGGCGGACGTGGCCGGCGCGCAACTTCGCCGGCGCCGCTCCGTAATCACCATGCGGAGGCGGTCATGCTCACGTTGATGTCGCTCGTTGCGCTGTGCGTTTTCGGAGTGATCGGTTTCGTCGGGTTCATCGCGTTCGCGACGGTCCTGAAGCTTTCGCTCAAGCTCGTGCTGCTGCCGATCTTCATCGTCATCTTTGCGGTGAAGCTCGTCGCGCTCGTCACGATCGCCATCGTCGCCGCCGCGATCCTCATCCCGATCGCCATCGTGCTGCTCATCTGCGTCGGACCGTTCATCGCCATCGCTGCCGCGCTTGCATAAATCAGCCGGTTTGCAATGGCGTCGCGACGCACGGTACGCTTCCTGCTCCGTATGCATGGATGGAGCTGTTGAAACGCGCACTGGTGGTCGACGACGATGATCCGATCCGCCTGATGCTGTCGAAGGTCATCGAAAGAAACGATTTCGAGGTCGAGACGGCGAAGGATGGAGAGGAAGCGATCGCCGCGCTCGGGCAGCCGGACGCCGACGGATACTCGGTCATCCTGCTCGATCTGATGATGCCGCGCGTCGACGGCTATTCGGTGCTCGAGTTCATGCAGCAACATCATCCGGAGCTGTTGCCGCGTACGATCGTGGCGTCAGCCGTTCCGCGCACCGAGATCCTCAGCCGCTTCCCGCAACTCTCCTGCCGCGTGCACACGAAACCGTTCGACATGAGTCTGCTGCTCGACGACGTGCGCACCTGCGCGGCGGCGTAATCGATGCCGCAGACTCCACACGTCGAGCGGCATTTCACCGCCAGCGCGATCGTGCGCGACATCGTGATCGGCATGGCCGACGGGTTGACGGTGCCGTTCGCGCTCGCGGCAGGTCTCAGCGGCGCGATCGCGCAGACGAACATCGTCGTCACGGCCGGACTGGCGGAGATCGCCGCGGGCTCGATCGCGATGGGGCTCGGCGGTTACCTCGCCGCGAAAAGCGACGCCGAGCATTACGCGGCCGAAGAGCGGCGCGAGCACCAGGAAGTGGAAGAGATTCCGCGCGAGGAGATGAAGGAAGTGGCGGACATCTTCCGCGATTACGGACTCGCCGAGGATCATGTGCGGGCGGTGGTTGAAGCGATGACGGAGCGGCCGAAGCAATGGGTCGACTTCATGATGCGCTTCGAGCTCGGGCTGGAGCGGCCGGATCCAGGTCGCGCACGGACGAGCGCCGCCGTGATCGCCGGCGCGTATGTCGCCGGCGGATTGATCCCGCTCGCGCCCTACATGCTGTTCCGGGACGCGAGCGTGGCGCTGAAGGTGTCGGTCGCGTTCACGCTCGCGGCGCTGGCAATCTTCGGCTACGTGAAAGGCCGCTTCACCGGCTCGCGCCCATTCCGCAGCGCGATGCAGACGACGCTCACCGGCGGCCTCGCCGCCACCGCCGCCTTCCTGATCGCCCGCGCCATCTCGTAAAGCAGGTTAAGTTGGGGTCACATCTGGAAACCACAACTTAACGTGCGCGCGTTAAGTAGTGGTTTCCAGATGTGACCCCCAACTTAACTCAGCGCGTGCCGTATTGCTTTTCGTAGTAGGCCTTGAACTCGGCGCTGCGTTCTTTGATGGCGCGCCACCAGGATTCGTTCTCGCTGTACCAGCGGATCGTTTTCTCGAGCGCTTCGTCGAAGTTCGTTTCGCAGCGGAAGCCGAGGGATTCGAGTTTCGTCATGTCGATCGAGTAGCGGCGATCGTGTCCCTGGCGATCGGCGACGCGCTTGATCAGCGTGTCGGGTTTGCCGGTGCGCTCGAGGATGCGCTGCGTGATCTCACGGTTCTCGCGCTCGTTGCCGCCGCCGATGTTGTACGTCTCGCTGTTCGTGCCGTGCTCGATGAGAAAGTCGATCGCGGCGCAGTGATCTTCGACATACAACCAGTCGCGAACGTTGCGGCCATCGCCGTACAGCGGCAGCGGCAGATCGTCGATCGCATTCGTGACGAAGAGCGGGATCAGCTTCTCCGGATATTGCCACGGCCCGAAGTTGTTCGAGGCGCGCGTCACGATGACCGGCAGTCCGTACGTCTGCGCGTACGCGTACGCCATCCGATCGCCGCCCGCTTTCGATGCCGAATACGGATTGCGCGGATTGAGCGGGTCGGTCTCTTTGAACGAGCCGGTGTCGATCGAGCCGTAAACCTCATCGGTCGAGATCTGGATGAAGCGCTTCAGCTTCGGCGCGTGCTTGCGCGCTTCTTCAAGCAGCACGAGGACGCCGTGAACGTCGGTCTCGATGAACGTGCCGGCTTCCATCAGCGAGCGGTCGACGTGCGTCTCCGCCGCGAAGTTGACGACGACGTCGACGCCGCTGCCGTCGACTCCTTCATACGCCCGCGCGACATCTTCCGCGTTGGCGATGTCGCCCTGTTGAAAGCGGTAGTTCGCAGCGCCTTCGTACTCGGCGAGGTTCTCGCGGATGCCGGCGTAGGTGAGCTTGTCGAGGTTTACGACCTGGGCGGCGTCGCCGTATTTGTTGAAGATGTATCGGATGAAGTTCGAGCCGATGAAGCCGGCGCCGCCGGTGACGAGGTATCGCATTGGTTATCCGTTCCTGTTCGTGTTTTCGGCGATCCTCTCGAGGAGCTCGATCATCCGCCGGTTCTGCTCGTCGACCCTGCGCTGGGAAGCCCGCGTCGTTTGCATCCAGCTCCAGCAGAGAAAAGCGATGGCGATGGTTGCGGCGACGAGGACGATCGGAATGAGGATCGACACGGCAGCGGCGGTTTGTATCTCACCGCACCGTAAACTGCAACCCGCCGTGACGTACTGGAACGAGCTCGAACACCATACCGACGCGTCCGCCACGTGGATGGCGCATCCGCTCGTGCGGGCGGAGATCAACCGTCGCGTGAGCGGCAATCCGCATCTCTGGCCGACAACAGCGCTCCTTCAATGGCTCGGCGACCGCGCTCCTCTCGGGAAATGTCTGAGCATCGGCTGCGGCGCCGGCGGCATGGAACGGTCGCTGATCGAAGAGCGAATCGCAGCACACGCGACCGGCATCGACATGGCCGAGAACGCGATCGCCGAGGCGCGGCGACTGGCGGACGGGATGCCGATCGATTACGTGGTGACCGATGCACGCGAGTATCTCCGCGCGCACCCGAGCGCGTTCGACGCGATCGTTTTTCATCAGTCGCTGCATCACTTCGACGCGCTCGATGAGTTGCTGGAGCTCGTCTCACATTCGCTGCGCGCCGGCGGATTGCTTTACCTCGACGAGTACGTCGGACCATCGCGCGACGACTGGCCGATGCGGCGACTCATCGCGCCGAACCTCGCCTACCGGCTGCTCCCGCGCGAAGTGCGGCGACCGCATCTCATCCGCGCGCCGATCAATCAGGAGGATCCGACGGAAGCGATTCGATCGGGTGAGATCGTCGGAGCAGTCGAGCGGCGCTTCCGCGTCGTGCATCGGCGCGACTACGGCGGCAACCTGCTGGCGGTCGTCTATCCGAATCTGCGGCGGCCGGACGAAGGCTCGCGCCGCGAAGTGTTCGACGCCGCGGTAGCGCGGCTGATCGCGCTGGAGGAACGGTTGCTGAAGTTTCAGCCGTCTTTCTGCACGGCGCTGACAGCAGAGAAGCGGTAGGGAATCGCGGGAGCGGCCGCCGACGATCGGTTGATCCGGCTGTCGTTCGCCTAGTACAGCGACCAGCTGCGCGTCAGGTAATCGGCGAACGTCAGTACGAACAGCACGCCTAGCCAGAGAAACGATCCGATCACGACGACCCACGTCAGGCGCGTCGAATGGATGACGTGCATGAAGAAGAGGATGACGAGCGTCGCTTTCACCGTCGCGATGAAGAGTGCGATCGGCGTGTTCCACATGCCGAGGTCGAAGCGCGAGGCGACGACGGTGAGGACGGTGCCGACGGCCAGCGCGAAGAAGACGAGCAGGTATTGCCACAGCGGCGTGACGTGATGCGTCGGCGCGTGATCGCTGTGGTGATGTTCGGTGACGCTGATGTCAGCCATGGTGTCCACCCGCGGAGTGAATGAGATAGAGGAACGGGAAGAGGAAGATCCAGACGATGTCGACGAAGTGCCAGTAGAGACCCATGATCTCGACCGGCGCGTAGTACTCGGGGCCGAAGTCGCCGCGCCACGCACGACGGATGAACCAAAGCAGCAGTCCGGCGCCGATGACCATGTGGATCGCGTGCAGTCCGGTCATGGTGAAGTAGAAGGCCATGAAGAGCTGGACCTGCGGCGCGAGCGCCGGATTCTCATGCCACGTGAAGGTCTGCGCGCCGGGGAAGAGTCCTTCGTGAAAGTGGACCGAGTATTCGTAGCCTTTCACGCCGAGGAAGATGCCGCCGAAGAGCAGCGTGAGGACGAGCATGACGACCGTGCCCATTCGCTGGCCGAGCTGCGATGCGCGAACGGCCAGCGCCATCGTCAGCGAGCTGATGATGAGGACGATCGTGTTGATCGCGCCCATCTGCCAGTTCTGCAGCGATGCCGCTTCCGCCCACGCTGCCGGATACATGACGCGATAGATCCAGTAGGCGCAGAGGACGCCGCCGAAGAAAAGGATCTCGGTGGTGAGGAACATCCACATACCGAGCGTCGACGCTTCGTGCTGCTGGCCGAGATCCTCGAAATGATGCTGGAGGAACGGATGATGCGGCGGATGTTCATCCGCATGAGCGTGCAGAGTCGTGTCAGACATTCTGCGTCTCCCCCACCGCTTTCATCATCGCGGGATAGTCGTAGGCGTCCCACGTCACGACCGGCGTCTCTTCGAAGTTGTGTTTCGGCGGCGGCGATGACGTCGTCCATTCGAGACCGACGGCGCCCCACGGATTGACGCCGGCTTTGCGTCCGAATCGCAGCGAGAAGCCGAGATAGATGAGCGGCAGCGCGTAACCGACGGCGAGGATCGAAGCGCCGGCGGTCGACATGACGTTGAGCACCTGGAACTCCGGCGCGTACGCGTGATAGCGGCGCGGCATGCCGAGATAACCGAGGATGAACTGCGGGAAGAAGGTCAGGTTGAAACCGACGAAGACGAGCAGCGCGGCGAGGCGCGCCCAGAACTCGTTGTACATCCGGCCGGTGATCTTCGGCCACCAGTAGTGAATGCCGGCGAGATACGCCATGACGGTGCCGCCGACCATGACGTAGTGGAAGTGCGCGACGACGAAGTAGGTGTCGTGCACGTGGATGTCGAGGCCGAGCGCGGCGAGAAAGAGTCCGGTGACGCCGCCGATGGTGAAGAGGCCGATGAAGCCGAGGATGTAGAGCATCGGTGTCGCCCACGACACGGACGCTTTGTAGAGCGTGGCCGTCCAGTTGAAGACTTTGATTGCCGACGGCACCGCGACGAAGAAGCTGAGGAACGCGAAGATCAGCGCGGAGTAAACGGAGATGCCGGCGACGAAAAGGTGATGCGCCCACACGAGGAATCCAAGGAACGCGATGCCGAGCGAAGAGAACGCGACGAAGCGATAGCCGAAGATTTTTTTGCGCGTGAACGCGGCCACGACTTCGGACGCGACGCCCATCGCCGGCAGAATCATGATGTAGACGGCCGGGTGCGAGTAGAACCAGAACATGTGCTGGTAGAGCACCGGATCGCCGCCGATGGCGGGATTGAAGATGCCGATGCCGGTGAAGCGCTCGAACATCAGCATGACGAGCGTGATGGCGAGGACCGGCGTGGCGAGCAGCATGACGACCGACGTCGCGTAAAGCGCCCAGACGAACAGCGGCAGGCGATACCAGGTGAGTCCCGGCGCGCGCATGCGATGAATCGTGACGATGAAATTCAGTCCGGTGAGAATCGATGAGAAGCCGGCGATGAAGCCGGCGAACGTCACGCCGATGACGTGCGTGTTCGAGTACTGCGTGGAGAACGGCGTGTAAAACGTCCAGCCGGTGTCGACGCCGCCGGTGATGATCACGTACAGGCCGACCGCCGCCGCGAAAATGTAGAGGTACCAGCTGAGCAGGTTGATCTTCGGAAACGCGAAGTCTTTCGCGCCGAGCTGAATCGGCAGAATGAAGTTGCCGAGAATCGCCGGAATGACCGGGATGAGGAAGAAGAAGATCATCACGATGCCGTGCAGCGTGAACATCTTGTTGTAGGTGTCGCTGGTGAGGAGATCGCCTTCCGGCGTGAGCAGTTCGACGCGCATGATCACGGCGAAGGAGCCGCCGAGCAGGAACATGATCGTGATGCTGATCAGATAGAGGATGGCGATGCGCTTGTGGTCCTTCGTCAGGAGCCACGACAGCGCGCCGTACTCGTCGTTGATGTAGTTACGCGAGCCTTCGGCGCCGGTGATGCGGACGTCGTGCAGCGTCAATGAGCTCATGGCTGATTACCTTTGCCGGTGGTGGTTGGTTGCGGTGCCTGTCCCGCGCCCGGCGCGAGCGGCGATCCGGCGCTAGTCTGCATCGACTGCTGCGATTCGACGGCCACCGTGGCCGGTTTCGGCGCAGAGAGAGACTTGACGTACGCGAGGAGCTTGAGCAGATCCTCTTCGTTCACCTGCCCCTGGAACGTCGGCATGACCGGCGCGAAGCCGCGCACGACCTTCGACTGCGGAGTGAGAATCGATTCGCGAATGTAGTTGTCGTCCGCCTTCACCATCGAGTTGTCGGTGAGCGCGACGGTGGTGTTGTACAGCCCCGCCAGGACAGGACCACGTCCCGTGGCGTCATTCGTATGACAGGTGTTGCACGCGTATTTCTGGAAGAGCTTTTCGCCCTGCGACGCCATCGAGCCTTCGCTGCCGCCGGCCAGCCAGCGCTGATAGTCGGTGTCTTTCATGACTTCGACCCAGCCGATCATGCCGGAGTGCATCGTGCCGCAGTACTCGGCGCAGAAGATGTGGAAACGTCCGGTCTTCGTCGCCTCGAACCAGATCGTGCGGTAGCGATTCGGCAGCACGTCCGCCTTCGTCCGGAACGCCGGGAAATACAAACTATGAATCACATCCTCGGATGCCATCGTGATGCGCACCGGTCGTCCCACCGGAACGTGCAGCGTGTTGATCTCGCGCTGTCCGGTCGGATGCTGGAACTTCCACATCCACTGGCGGCCGGTGGCATAGACGTCGATGGCGTTATCGGGAACGCGGGAGAGCCGGAAGTAGACCCACGCGCCCCAGACGAACATCACCATGAAGATGATGAATGGAATGATGATCCAGGCGGCTTCGAGGAGCGCGGGCGGCTCCTGATCCTGCGCCAGCTGATTGTCGGGACGGCGGCGGTATTTGATCGCGAGAAAGATGATGAGGATGAAGACGAGGATCGAGACGGTGCCGCAGATGACGGTCAGAAAGGCATAGAGCGCATCGACCTGATGGGCCATCGTCGAAGCCGCTTCGGGGAACAGCGGGAAGTCGGAGAGCATCATTTGTCAGTCAATCCCGAACGCTCGCGACGGATCATGATGAAGATGAAACCGCCGAGGCTGAGCACCGTGGCGATGCCGCCGGCGCGCACGAAGTTCATGGCCGTGCGGCTGTACTTTCCGGTCGCGGGGTCGTAGTGATAGCAGAGCAGCAGAATCTGGTCGGTCGCGGTGCCGATCTTTCCGGCGGACGCTTCGACGAGACCGAGGCGCAGATCGCGCGGGTGATATTCGAAGCCGTAGAAGTAGCGTGAGACGCGGCCATCCGGCGTCAGCACCATGATCGCGGCGTTGTGCGCGAACTGATCGACTTTCGCGTCGTACGCGTACTTGAATCCGACCGATGCAGTCAGCGCTTTGATCGCCGATTCATGCGCGGTGAGAAAGTGCCAGCCGTTCGCGGCGCCGAAGCGGCCGTAGCGTTTGACGTATTTATCTTTTTTCTCGGCGGCGGCGGCTGGCGTGTCGCGCGGATCGATGGAGACGGTGATGACGTCGAACTCTTTGCCGATGTCGAACTTCAGCTCCGTCAGCGCCGACGTTTCTCCTTCCATGACCATGCTGCAGAGCATCGGGCAGCGGTAGTACATGAAGTTGAGGAGAACCGGCTTGCCGCGGAAGAGATCGCGAAGACGAACGATCTCGCCCTGCTCGTTGCGCATCATCAGATCGAGCGGGATTTGCGCGTCGAG
>JAOBAU010000106.1 GCA_025463165.1 Acidobacteriota bacterium
GTTCGCATCGAGACGCACCGCATTCAGCGTCGATGACACTCCGACCGTATTCGCATAAACGACGACGAAACCGTCGCCGTCGGATGCCGCCTGCGGACTCGTTTGCAAGCCGGCGGCGGCACCGAGCCGGGGGTCGGCGAGCGGGAATTCCGGATGGATGCGGATCGCCGCGCTGAGCGTGGCGGCGAGCAGAATGCTGAGGGAAAATGTCAGGAGTCTCATGTTATTTGCGAGCTTTGTACGGCACAAAACGGGCCCCTGTTTAGGCGATATACAATGCGCGCTCTGAAATCAATTTCGCGAATCGGGTGGAAACCTATGAAGAATCGTTATTTGTCCCTCACCGTCGCGCTCCTTGCACTCTCCCTCGCCGGCTGCCCTCCGAAAACCGAGACCGGCGGCGGCGCGACGGGCAAAGCAGCCACGACCGGTGACATCGTCGTCGGCGAGTACGGCTCGCTCACCGGAAACCAGGCGACGTTCGGCACGTCGACGCACAACGGCATCACACTGGCGATGGAAGAGGTCAACGGCTCCGGCGGCGTCCTCGGCCGCCAGATCAAAGTCATCACCGAAGACGATCAGTCGAAGTCGGAAGAAGCGGCCAGCGCCGTGACCAAACTGATCGCGCAGAACAGCGTCGTGGCCGTCCTCGGCGAAGTTGCATCGTCGAGCTCGATGGCCGCCGCGCCGGTTTGCCAGTCGAACAAGATCCCGATGATCACCCCATCGTCGACCAACCCCGACGTCACGAAGAAAGGCGACTTCATCTTCCGCATGTGCTTCATCGATCCGTATCAGGGACCGGTGATGGCGGAGTACCTCGTCAACACGCTCAAGGTGAAGCGCGTCGCGCTGCTCACCGACAACCGCAGCGATTACTCGCGCGGCCTTGGCGAAGCGTTCTCCGGACGCTTCAAGCAGCTCGGCGGCGCGATCGTCATCACGCAGAGCTACTCGCAGGGCGACAGCGACTTCCGCTCGCAGCTCACCGCAATCAAGACCGCGAATCCCGAAGTGCTGTATGTCCCCGGCTACTACAACGACATCGGTCAGATCGCCAGCCAGGCGCGCGACCTCGGCATGACGATGCCGCTCGCCGGCGGCGACGGCTGGGAATCGCCGAAGCTGATCGAGATCGGCGGCAAAGCACTCGAAGGCTGCTTCTATTCGAACCATTACTACGCCGAAGACCCCACTCCCGAAGTCCGCAATTTCGTCGAGAAGTACAAGAAGCGTTTCGACAATCAGATGCCCGACGCCCTCGCGGCCCTCGGCTACGACGCCGCGAAAGTCCTTGCCGATTCCATCAAGCGCGCCGGCAAGACGGATGGTCCCGCGCTGCGCGACGCCATCGGCCAAACCAAAGGATTCCAGGGAGTCACCGGCGCGATCACGCTCGGCCCCGACCGCAACCCGATCGGCAAGAAGATCGTGATCGTCGGCATCCAGAACGGCCGCCTCGCGCTCCGTTCGACGATCGATCCGAACACGCAGGCCGCACCGGTTGCCGCACACGCGACGTCGGCGCCGTCGGACACCACCGGTACGCATTAAGCGGTTTTTCCTTTACATCTATTGGTCCGGCGGTTAGCGTTCGCCGGACCATTTTTTTGTATGCAAGAGTTCCTTCAGAACCTGTTGAACGGGATTGCCGCCGGCTCGATTTACGCGCTGATCGCCCTCGGCTACACGATGGTGTACGGCATTCTGAAGCTCATCAACTTCGCGCATGGCGACGTGTTCATGCTCGGCTCGTTCATGGGCTTTTATGGCGCCGGCGTTTACGCGCGCATCACCGGCCAGACCGGCGCGCCGCAGCCATCGTGGGTGATGGCCGCGATCATCCTCATCGCCTCGATGGCCATCTGCGCCTTCTTCGGTTTTCTCAATGAACGGATCGCCTATCGACCACTGCGCAATGCGCCGCGTATCGCATCGCTGATCACCGCCATCGGCGTTTCCTTCCTGCTCGAATACGGCGGCCAGTTCGTCTTCGGTCCCGATCCGAAATTCTTCCCGCAGCTCGTCGAGAAACATCTGCTGAACATCGGCGGCATCTCGACGACCAACTATCAGCTGATCGTGCTCGTCGTCGCGCTCTTCTTCATGGCGATGCTGCAGTACATCATCTACGGCACGAAGTTCGGGCGCGCCATGCGCGCTGTCTCGTACAACTTCGAGACCGCGTCGCTGATGGGCATCCCGACCGATCGCATCATCGTCACGACCTTCGCCATCGGCTCGGCGCTCGCCGCCGTCGCCGGCATTCTCAACGGTCTCGTCTATCCGAAAATCGATCCGCTGATGGGCGTGATGCCGGGACTGAAAGCGTTCGTCTCCGCGGTCCTCGGCGGCATCGGCAACGTGCCCGGCGCAATGGTCGGCGGCCTGATCATCGGCGTCATCGAAGCGTTCGTCGGCGGCAGCCGCTTCTCGCAGTTTCGCGATGCCATCGCATTCGTGATCCTGATCGTGATCCTCCTGTTCCGTCCATCGGGACTGTTCGGCAAATACCAGGCGGAGAAGGTTTAGGCATGAAGCGGATGCCGTGGTATCTCCGCGACCTCCTCTATCTCGCCATCGTCGTCGTCGTCCTGCTCGGCGTGCAGTATTTGCTGGAGCGCTCCGCCGATTACTACCCGGCGATGCGTTACTACCATCGCATCCTGGTGTTGATGGGGATCAACATCATTCTCGCGGTGTCGCTCAACATCATCAACGGACACGCCGGGCAGTTCTCGCTCGG
>JAOBAU010000121.1 GCA_025463165.1 Acidobacteriota bacterium
CGGTGCTGACGTTGTATCCGCACCGGCCGCCCGAGGTCGGTTTGCCGACCGAGAATCCCAATCTGGCCGAGCGCGGCCTCGTCATCAACGACTTCGTCGACCGGGTCGGCGACCCGGCCGCGAATCGCAGCGATGCACGCGTCAGTGACGTCGTTTCGCCGCGCGCCAGCATCGCCAGCTGTTCGTCGAGCGGCGCATCGCCGAGCTCCGACCACGGATGCACGTCGGCGTATCCGCCGTCGACTTCGATCAGTGCGCCGCGCCGCCGCAGCTCCGTCGCGCGCGCGTTCAACGCGCGCCGCGCCACAAGCTCGTACGGCGCGTAGCGGATCACAGCACCAATCCGATCACCAGCAACAGCCCGAACGCCCACTGCAGCGCGCCGGCCATCGCGAGGCAACGATTCAGTGCCGCGCCGCGACTGCGCATCGCACAGATGACAACCGCAACGGCCAGCGGAAGCGCGAGCAACGCGAGCAGCACCGTTCGCTGTCCGCGAAGGGACTCGATGATGGCGACGCAGATGAACGGCACGAACGCACAGAACGCGATCTCGATCCGCGCGAATGTCTCGCCGAACCGCACAGCCAGCGTTCGCTTGTTGCTGACGCGATCGTTCGCGATGTCGCGCAGGTTGTTGATCGCGAGGAGCACGATCGCCAGCAGCCCGATCGCGAATCCGGCCACGATCACTTCAGGATGCATCTCCAGCTTCTGCACGTAGTACGAACCGCCAACCGCGACGAAGCCGAAGAAGATCAGGACGAACAGCTCGCCGAGGCCGTTGTACGCGAGCGGATACGGTCCGCCCGTGTACGCGTACGCCGCCGCGATCGACGCGACGCCGATCGCCAGCAGCGGCCAGCCGCCGCGCAACATCAGCGGAATCCCGCAAAGCGCGGCGAGCGCAAAACAGAGATACGCGCCGCGCAGCACCGCATCTGCGGAAAGCAATCCGGCCTGCGTCACGCGTAGCGGCCCGAGGCGTTCCGCGGTGTCCGCACCTTTCTTGAAGTCGAGCGCGTCATTCACGAAGTTCGTCCCGATCTGAATAAACATTGCGCCCGCGAGCGCGCACGCGAACATCAGCCAGTCAATCGGCTCGAGATCGCCCCACGCGAACGCCGTCCCGACGAGCACCGGCACGACCGCCGCCGACAAGGTCTTCGGCCGCGCCGCAAGCAGCCAGCGATTCATGGGAAGCGCGGAAACTTCGTGAAGTCGGGCTTCCGCTTCTCGACGTACGCGTTGCGCCCTTCCTCCGCTTCCTCCGACAGGTAATAGAGGAGTGTGGCGTCGCCGCCGAAATCGAGCAGACCGATCTGGCCGTCGCAATCGGCGTTCATCGCCGCCTTCAGGAAACGCAATGCCATCGGCGACAGCGCCAGCATCTCGCGGCACCACTGCAGCGTCTCTTCCTCGAGGCGCGCCAGCGGCACGACGGTGTTGACGAGTCCCATTTCCAGTGCCTGCTGTGCGTCGTACTGCCGGCAGAGGAACCAGATCTCGCGCGCTTTTTTCTGTCCGACGATGCGCGCCAGATACGACGAGCCGAGTCCGGCGTCGAACGAGCCGACGCGTGGTCCGGTCTGCCCGAAGCGCGCGTTGTCGGCCGCGATCGTCAAGTCGCAGACGACGTGCAGCACGTGGCCGCCGCCGATCGCGTATCCGGCCACCATCGCCACGACCGGCTTCGGCATGCTGCGAATCTGCTTCTGCACATCAAGGATGTTCAGCCGCGGGATCTTTTCCTTCGGATCGACGTAGCCGCCTTTGCCGCGGACGCGCTGATCGCCGCCGGAGCAAAACGCATCCGGACCTTCACCGGTCAGGATGATGACGCCGATCTCGCCGTCATCGCGCGCCATGTCGAACGCCGCTTTCAGCTCCGCGACCGTCGATGGCCGGAACGCATTGCGCACTTCCGGTCTGTTGATCGTGATCTTCGCGATCCCATCCTCGGTGCGCTCATATTTGATGTCTTCGAAGTCGTGCAGTTTCCGCCAGGTTTCAGCCATAGGCCGGGCAACTTACGTCAATCGATGAACGCGTGCAATCGCTCCGCGAACGCGTGCGGCGCCTCCCACGGCACGCGATGCGCGGCGCCCGGCGCGACCCACAACTCCGCACCCGAAACGAGTTTCGCAGCGCGCTCCGCTTCCGCGACGTACTTCGCGTCGCGCTCTCCGGCGACGAAGAGAATCGGCAGCCGCAGCTCGTGCAGTCGCGATGCAATCGGCGGCAGCATGGCCGGCGACCATGCACGCAACGCGTTCGCAAGCGTGGCGCGATCGAAGTCACGCTCGTCGCGCGGCAGTTCGTTGCCGGCGAAGAGCGGCTGCGCGTTCCAGTCGCGCGCGACGTCGCTCCATTCGTCGCACTCGAAGCGTTGCGCCCATGCCTCATCCGCGACACGACGTTCCGCGCGCGCGTCGTCACCTTCAATGCCGAGGCCGGCGGAGACGATCACGGCGCGTGAAAACTTCGCGCCGTTCAGCAGCGCGTGCAGCGCGAGGCGGCCACCCATCGAGTAACCGAGGAGCGTGTCGCCGTCGCCGATTGGTTCGTGATGAAAGAGATTCGGCGCGCGCACTTCGAAGCCTTCATCGCGCAGAAAGTTCCAGTCGGATGGATGGCCGAGGAAGCCGTGCAGCGCGACGATCATCGCCACAGGTCGTCGTAGCGCGACCAGAATCGCGACGTCGCTTCGGCGTCAGGACGCAATTCGATGACTCGATCGCTGATACCGAACATCGCCGCCCACGCGTCGAAACGGAGGTCGTGCGCATTCTCGATGATCCGCTCGCGAACGTCGCGCGCCAGCGGTGCGAGCGATGGCACGCGCGAGAAAATCCGGCCGCCGCCGTTATTAATGATGACGAGCCGGAACTCGGCGTCGAGCTGCGGCACGATCCATGGCGCGTTGAGATCGTAGAGCGCCGTGAGATCACCGGTGATGCACCAGTTGCTCGCCGACGGCAGGCACCAGCCGAAGAAGGTCGAGAGCTGGCCGTCGATGCCGTTCGCGCCGCGGTTCGCGTCGAGCTCGAAACCGCGCGGATCGCGCGGCGCGACGAGATCCCATTCGCGGATCGGCAGACTGTTGCCGAGGTAGATGCGCGCGTTCGGAGGGATCCGGTTCGCGAGGTCGCGGAGCATCGCCGGTTCGGATTGCGGTTCGTCGTCGAGGAGTTGGTTCACTCGCTCGGACAGGTCGCGGTCGCGCTTATCAAAATCGTCTTCACGAGGACGCGGCGTGAAGTCTTCCGGCAGCGCTTCGATCGGATAGACGTCACCGCGCGGCAGACCGGTGAACGGCAGATCGCTGAAGTGGATGACCGGCAACTCGCGGTAACGTTCGTCGAGATCGCGCCAGTAACGAAGAGTCGGGACATTGCCGATGCGGATCACACAATCGAAGTCGCCGCGCTCGAGCATCCGTTCGTTGCGGATGCCGTCGAGCGTTTCGCGCAAACCGGAGAGTGGTTCCGCGTAAACGGGAGCAGACAACTTGTTGACGAAGCGGCGCACGGCGTCGCGGTGTTGCGGCGCAAGGCCGCCAATGAGCACAAGCGGCCGTTCGAACGCGTCGATCCTTCTCCCTTCGGGAGAAGGTGCCGCGAAGCGGCGGATGAGGGGCGTGGCCGATCCGGAATCCAGTTCAGAGCCGAGCCACTAAACCGGCCTTCGTCCACCCTCTCCCGGAGGGAGAGGGATGACGTCGTCTATCAGCGGCTCATCGTGCTCCACATTGAGATGCAGCGCGCGCGTTCTGCTCCACGTCGCCGCATCGGGTTCCGCGTACACACCGAAAATCCCGAGCTGCTCGATCGACTGCGGCGCGCCGGTCCCGCGATACCTCGCCGGCCGATCCGCGGTGATGAAAATCAGCGGCGTCGCTGAGTAATACGCTTCAATCGCCGCCGGCAGCAACTCCGCGACCGCGGTTCCCGACGTCGTGATCACCGCGACCGGTCTTCGATCGCGCTTCGCTCGTCCGAGTGCGAAAAACGCCGCCGCGCGCTCATCGACGAACGACGTTGCGCCGCCGCCGACCACGACCAGCAGCGGACTATTGCGCGAGCCCGCGCAAACGCAGAAGTCGACGACTCCGAGCGAGCGCGCCAGCGCGAGCGTCTGCCGCGCCGTCTCGATGTTCGTCATACGACGACGGCGGCCGCCGGCACGTCGATGCCGAACAGCGCCTTCACCTGCTCGCGTTTCGCGCGCAGCTCCTCGAACTCGCGATCGATGCGGCTCTCCGGCAACAGCCCGGCGCCGCTGCCGACGCGCACCTGATCGGCCTGCCACTGCACGTTGCGAATCGCCACCAGCGCCACCGCGCGCCGGTCTTCGCGCTCCAGTCCGAACGGAGCGCCGAACGTTCGCCGCTTCACGCCGCGATCGGCTTCGCGCAGCCAGCGCTCGCCCGCTTCAGTGCGCGGGGAAACGCCGAGCGCGGCGGTCGGATGGAGACGACGCACCATCTCCGAGAACGACATCTTTTCGTTGCCGCCGTTCTCTTCGAAACGCATCGGCGTCATCAGATGAGCGAGCGTCGGCATCTTCAGCACGTCGAGCGAGCCGACTTCGATATTGCCGAACGGCGCGAGCCGCCGAACGATGTCGTCGACGACCAGCCGATGCTCGAGCAACTCCTTCGGATCGTTGAACAGTTCCGCCGCGGTCGCGAGCGGACGCGTCCCAGCCAGCGCCATCGTTCGATAGCCGCGCGCGTCGGCTTCGAACAGCAGCTCAGGCGTCGCGCCGATCGCACCGTGCGACTGATACGAATAGCCATACGCGCGCATGGCCGGGGGAAACGACGCCAGTCGCGCAAGGAGAAAACGACGGACGTCGCGACGATCGGCGAGCGTGCCGCGCTCGAAGAGCACCGGCACGATCTTGCGAAAATCGCCGCGCTCGAAACCGGCGCGCGCGGAGTCGAAGATCGGCGCGAAGTCAGCGAGCGACAGCGGCTCCCATTCGACGCGCGGCGGCGCGGAATCGGGGAAACGTTCGGCGAGCTCGGCGAACGTCAGCTCTTCACACGACGCCGGATGGCGCCACGGGTGAGGATCGTCGAGGAAGAAGTCTGTGATAAAAAACGCCGGCTTCTCGGGACGGCGAAACGGCAGCTGCTCGAACGGACCCCATCCGACGAAAACGCGCTCGGGTGCGATCTGGACGAACGCGAAGTCGCGAGTCATCGCGCAGATCATAACCAATGACTTACACCGGTCCCGATCCCGGGCGCATCCGCTCGATGTTCGCCGCCATCTCCGGCCGCTACGATCGCGCCAATACGGTGCTGTCCGGCGGCATCCATCATCTCTGGCGCCGCACCGCCGTCGAGTTCTCCGGCGTGCGCGAGGGCGACGCAGTGCTCGACTGCGCGACCGGCACCGGCGATCTCGCCATCGCCTTCGCAAACAAGGTCGGCGCGCGTGGCAAAGTCATCGGCACCGACTTCGTTCCCGAGATGATCGCGCTCGCGCGACAAAAAGCGCCGGCGATCGCGTTCGAAGTGGCGGACGTCACCGCGCTGCCGTACGCGGACGATTCGTTCGACGTCGCGTCGATCTCGTTCGGCATTCGCAACGTCGGCGATCCGCGCAAAGGGATCGCCGAGCTCGCGCGCGTCGTCCGCCCCGGCGGCCGCGTCGTGATCGTCGAGTTCGGCCAGCCGCCACGCGGGCTCTTCCGCACGATCTACGATCTTTATCGCCGCACGCTCCTTCCACTCCTCGGCGGCGCCGTCACCGGCGATCGCGCCGCGTACGAATATCTCGAGTCGTCGACCGCAAAGTTCCCGAGCGATGCCGCGTTCGTGGCGATGATGGAAGAGAGCGCGAAGTTCGTGTCGATCGAATACCGGCCGCTGACGTTCGGCATCGCCTACGTCTATCGCGGCGTGGTCGCGTAGCACCGCAGATCGCGAACGGTGAACCGTCCGCGCTCCGGCAGCCCGGCGCGAATCTGTTCATCGGAAAACGGCAGCCGCGGCGTCAGGTCATCCGGCACCGGCGGCGCGAACGGCAGCGGTTCGACGACGCCCTCTTCGAGAATCCGAATCTGCGCGCGCGCGACGAGCGGCACGTGCATCGTCAGTTCGAAGAATCGCGCGAGGATGCGCATCAGAAACAGCGGCGCCGGAATGATGAAGACCGGCCGCCCGAGGACGTGAGCGACGCGACGCACGGCATCGGTCAGCAGCAACTCTTCCGCGCCGGTGATGGCGACCGTCTCGCGCGACATCCGTCCTTCGACGAGCGCCGCGCGCAGTACCGGGACGAGATCGTCGATCGGCAGCGGCCGAATCGATTTCTCGCGCAACCCGACCGCGAGCACGAGCGGCTGCGTCTCGATCGAATGACTCAGATGATCGAGCATGTGATCGCCGCGCCCGTAAATCATCCCCGCCTTCACGATCGTGTAATCGAGTCCCGACTCCCGTACCAGCTCCTCTGCAGCCCACTTCGACTCGTGATACGGCGAGCCGCAATCCGGCCGCGCGCGAAGAAAGCTGAGCATCACGATCTTCCGCACGCCGGCCCGCTTCGCCGCTTCGAGCACCGTGCGCGTCCCGTCAACATGCACGCGCTGATACGTCTGCATCCCGAGCTCGCGATTGATCCCGGCGAAATGCGCCACCGCGTCACAGCCGGCAAACGCGGCGGCGAGCGAATCGACATCATCGACTGAGGCTCGCACGATACCGGCGCCCGAGCGTTGACCGCGCGCGATCGCCACCACTTCGATTCCTTCGCTCTTCAGCGCCGCCGCGAGATGCGAGCCTACGAACCCACTGCCACCGGTGATAGCGATCCTCATCGCGTCCTCCTCGAATTCGATTTCCGCCGCTGCACGATCTGCGTCGGACAGACGGCACTCAGAAAATCGCCGAGCACGGAGGCCAGCGTCTCCGGCTGCAGCGAATAGAAGATTCGATTGCCTTCGCGGCGCTCGCTCACGAGCTCGGCGGTCTCGAGGATCGACAGATGCCGCGAGATGGCCGGCGCGGAGATGCTGAAGCGCGCCACGATCTCGCCGGCGGCCAGCTCGCCGTCCTTCAACTCCTGCAGGATCTGGCGCCGGGTCGGATCGGCAAGCGCCTGGAACGTTCGCGCGGCGGTTTTCACGCTTCGCAACTTAACACATTAGCTAATTAGTTGCGAGCGACACTACTTTCGCACCCACGGCCGCAGCACGAAATGCTCCGGCGTCGCCGTCACCGTCTCGCGCACCGAACGGATGAGCTTCCGCCGCGACAGCAGCCGCAGCGCCGCCTGCACCGCGCTCTTCGACAAGCCGGTTTCGTCGGCGATCCCCTGATGACTGATGCGCAGCGCTTTCGCACGCGCCGCGATCGTCCGGCTGAACAGAAACAGATAGACGATGAACGCGGCCGGCGAATGGTCGTGGCCTGTCAGATCGCGCATCAGCGTCTCGACCACGTACGGATCAATTTTCATTGCTGTATGAATAATCACTATAGCGATTTCAAAGACCGTCGACAAACGAGAACCGTCCGCCTACATTGCGGCGCGGAGGTAGTCATCGATGATCACGCAGGTCAAATTCGTCGGCATCCCGGTGAGCGATCAGCAACGCTCGCTCGACTTTTTCACGCAGAAGGCCGGCTTCAAAGTCCTCACCGACCAGCCGATGGGACCGGGGCAGCGCTGGATCGAGCTGAAGATCGGCCGCGCCGAAACCGGCGTCGTTCTTTTCACACCGCCCGGCCACGAGGATCGCATCGGCTCGTTCGTGAATCTTTCATTCCAGTGCGACAACGTGCAGAAAACGTTCGAGGAGATGCGCGATCGCGGCGTCGAATTCGTGCAGGAACCGAAGACCGAACCGTGGGGCACGTCGGCGATCTTTAAGGACCCCGACGGCAATACGTTCGTCCTCGGCTCGAAGTAAGGTCACTAAAATGGCGCGATGCGCCGAACCGTTCTGCTTTTCGTTCTCATCGCGCTCGCCGGCTGCAAAGGCGACAGTCCGACCGATCCGACCACCGAGCTCGGCGCGCGCGGGCGGCTGGCGGGCGTGGTGACGATTGGCCCGTTCTGTCCGGTCACGACGACGCAGCCCTGCCCGACGCCGCCTTCCGCATTCAGCGAACGGAAGGTGCTCGTCTACAACGAAGCGGGAACGCAGCTCTTGTTCACCGTGGACATCGACACGTTCGGCGTCTATCTGATCGCGCTCCAGCCGGGACGTTATCTGATCGATGTGAAGAAGGTCGGCATCGATCGTTCGTCGGACGTGCCGAAGGTCGTCACGATCGAGAAGAACCTGACGACGCCGTTCGACATCAGCATCGACACCGGCATCCGCTGATGCGCGTCGCGATCGTCGGAGCGGGAGTCGTCGGCGCGAGCGTCGCGTATCACCTCGCGGCGCGTGGCATTCACGACGTCGTCGTGCTCGACCGCGCCGACGAGCCGGGCGGCGGCAGCACGCCGCGCGCGACCGGCGGCTTTCGCGTGCAGTTCGAGACGGCGATCAACATCGCGCTCTCGCTGCTGGCGCGTGAAAAGCTGCTGCGCTTCGAAGAGGAGCTCGGCGTCGACAGCGGCTATCGTCCGCACGGTTACCTTTTCCTGGCGCGCTCGGAAGCGGCGATGGATGCGCTGCGCATCGCGAACGCGCTGCAGCACGCGAACGGCGCGTCCGAACCGCAGCTGATCGACGCCGATGAAGCACGCCGCATCAATCCCGCCATCGAAGATGACGCGATCGCCGGCGGCGCATACGGTCCGCGCGATGGCTTCATCCGCGCCATGCAAATCCTCGGCGGCTACACCGACGCCGCGAAACGTTTCGGCGTCCACTTCGACTACGGCGTCGAAGCCGTGCGCTGGCGTGTCGACGGCGATCGCGTCATCGCGATCGAAACGAGATACGGCGCCATCGAAGCGGATGTATTCGTGAACGCCGCCGGCGCGTGGGCGTCGACGCTAGGCATCGACAATCCGGTTCGTCCACTGCGAAGACAGGTCGCGTGCACGATCGAAACGGACGCACTGCCGGAGACGATGCCGATGACGATCTGGCTCGACGACGGCTTCCATCTGCGCGTGCGCGATCGCCGGATTCTGTTGCTCCGTCCCGATGAACCGCGAACGACCGATCCGTTCGACGACAACCTCGATGACACGTGGATCGCCGATGTCGTCGAACGCGCAAGAGCAAGAGTCCCGATCGCAGCATCAGTCGCAATCGATCGCGACAAATGCTGGGCCGGCCTGTACGAAATGTCGCCCGACCGCCACGCCCTCCTCGGCCGCGCTCCCGGATTCGCGAATCTCTATCTCGCCAACGGCTCCTCCGGCCACGGCGTCATGCATGCGCCCGCGCTTGGCCAGCTCCTCGCACAACTCATCGCCGGCGAGGAACCGTCGATCGACATCCATCCGCTTCGTCCCTCTCGCTTCGCGGAAGGAGAACCGATCGCCGGACCGGAGTTGTTGTGATCAAAGTCGGCCTCTGCGGATTCACGATCGGGTTCGACGAATACATCGAGCGGTTCCCGGTGGTCGAAGTGCAGCAGACGTTTTACGAGCCGCCGAAGCGGGCGACGCTCGAACGGTGGCGCGCGCTCGCGCCGGAATCCTTCGAGTTCACGATGAAAGCGTGGCAGGTGATCACGCATGCCTCGACAAGTCGTACGTATCGGCGGATGAAGACGCCGCTGACGGATGCGGAGCGCGCCGAGGTCGGCGGCTTTCGCGTGAACGACACGACGATGCGCGCGTGGAAGACGACTCGCGACTGCGCGCGCATCCTGCGCGCGACCGCGATCCTCTTTCAATGTCCGGCAAGCTTCCGCGCGACCGACGAGAACGTCGCGAACATGCGCGCGTTCTTCGCGGCGATCGAGCGTCCGAACAACGTGCGCTTTCTTTGGGAGCCGCGCGGTGCGTGGCCGGATGAAACGGTGCTCGCCGTTTGCAGCGAGCTCGAGCTCATCCACGCCGTCGATCCATTCGTCCGGCCATCGCTGACGCCTGAAGTGACTTACTGGCGATTGCACGGCAACGGCAGCGCGTACGCCGTCTACACCGACGCCGAGCTCGCGCAGCTCCGCTCGTGGATCGATCCGAAGAACGAGACGTACGTGATGTTCAACAACGTCCCGCGCGTCGGCGATGCGCAACGCTTTCTCAGCGCGTAACGTCGCGGATCGCATCCGCGATTACATCGACATGTGCGGTGAGCCCGTGATCTCCGCCTTCGACTCGCACAAACCGTGAGCCGGGCGCGAGGTGCGGCGACCATTCACTCCACGTTCGTTCCACCGGCGCGAAGCCGACGCTCTCGTCGTCCGTCCCCATGATCACGATCACGCGTTGGCGCGGCGGTTCGCGATCGGCATCGACGCGCGACATCTGTTCGAAGAATCGCCGGTGAATCGGCACTTCGGCGCCGCGTGCGTAATTGAAAACAACAATCGGATCGCCGGCCGGAATGCGCGACAGCCAGTGATCGGCAACGCCAAGCGCCGGCGCGATCAGTACGAGCGGCGCATCGATCGACTTCCCGACGGCGAGCGCCACCAACCCGCCGAGCGAGCTTCCGACGATCGCGCGCGGCGAAACGCGTCGCGCCTCGGAAACCGCGTGTGCAACGACTCGTTCGAAATCGAGCTCCTCGAACGATGGGACGTTCAGATCGGGCGTCGTCATCTCGATTCCATCGCGCGCGAGCAGCGGTCGCAACAGCTCGATCTTGCCGCTCCGCGGTGACGACGCGAAGCCGTGCAGATAAAGGATCGGCAGCACCGCGGCGATTCTCTCATTACAATCGTCGCAGTGTTCCGAAGCGCAATCGCCGGTGTGGTGCTGTTGTGCGCGTTGACCGCGTACGCGCAGCCGTCGCCGCGAGCCGAGTATCGCGCGTTCTGGGTCGAGACGTTCCACACGCCGCTCGGCACGCACGATGCCGTCAATCGCGTGATCGCCGCCGCGGTGCGCGCGAACGCGAACGCGATCTTTGCGCAGGTCCGGCGTCGCGGCGACGCGTGGTATCTCGATGCGCGCGAGCCGCTGACGGAAACCGACGGCGTCGGCGAGCCCGACACGAACGGCCATCCCACTTTCGATCCGCTGCGTTACCTCATCGACGAAGCGCACGCGCGCGGCATCGAAGTCCACGCCTTCGTCATCGTCGGCTCGATCTTCAGCGGCGATCCGCGCAAAGCGATGCCGCGCGATCCGACGCATCCGTTCGTGCAGCACGTCGCCAACATCGACGCGTCATCGCCCGCGCAATGGGCGACGCGCGCGCTGCCGCCGCGCAACGCCGGCACGACATTCGACGGCCAGCGATTCGGCACCGAGTGGTACATCGATCTCGGCCACCCCGAAGCAGCCGCGTACACCGTCAACGTCCTCGCGCATCTCGTCCGCAAGTACGACCTCGACGGATTGCATCTCGACCGCATCCGTTATCCCGAAGCGCCGCCGGCGCCGCGCGGCGGCATCAACGTCGGCTACAACGCCACGAGTGTCGCGCGCTTTCGCAGCCGCGTCGGCGATACCGCCGGCTACGACGACGCCGGCTTTCCGCTGCCGAACGATCCGCAGTGGAACGACTGGCGCCGCGAACAGGTCACTGCATTTCTCCGGCGTCTGTACCTCACCGTGAAATCGATTCGTCCGTCGATCAGAGTCTCCGCCGCCGCGATCTGCTACGGCACCGGCCCGACCGCGAACGGCGGCTTCCAGCACACCGAAGCCTACGCGCGCGTTTTTCAGGACTGGCGCGGGTGGGCGGAGGAAGGGATCATCGACATCCTCGCGCCGATGAACTACAAGCGCGAACGGCTCGTGGCGCAGGCGAAGCAGTTCGATGACTGGCTCCGCTTCACCTCCGACACGGCGCGCGAAAACGGACGGATCTCGCTCATCGGCGTCGGCGCGTTCATGAATCCGCTCGAGTCGACCCTGCGCCAGACGCGCCGCGCGCTCGCGCACTCCGACGGCGTCATCTTCTATTCGCTGGCGTCGACGAACTCCGTCCGCGGCGATGCCACCGACTTCTTCTCCGCCGTCGGTACGCGCGCCTTTCGCACGCCCGCGTCAACGCCGCAAGTCGTCGAGCACGGCGGTTACGTGATGGGACTCGTGCGCGACGCCGCGGCGCACGCCGTCGACGGCGCCGAAGTGACGATCAGCGATCTGACGACCGGTACCGCGCGGAAGATCATCGCCGACGGCAACGGCTTCTACGGCGCGCCGCATCTCGCTGCCGGCCGCTATCGCGTCACGGCGCGTTTCAACGGCGAGCAGCTGGCGACGTCACTGATCTCGATCGAAGTCGGACACGTCACGAACGCGAACCTCGATCAGTACACGATCCGGAACGCCTTGTCGGCGCCGGGCGGCACTTCCTCGATCTCGACGAACTCGACGCCCTGACAGTCGATCCCGGCGTCGCGCACCGCTTTCGTCGCCAGTACTTCCGCCGCTTTCGCGATGTCCTCGCCGAGTTTGCTGGCCGCGTTCACCTCCGCGCCGTAGACGTCACTGTCGCCGATCCGCAGCATCCGTCCGAAGCCGAGTCCGACGCAAAGCAGCACCTGGTCCTCGGCGGCGCGGGTGGCGTTGTACTCGAACGTCGCCCGCTGCATCGCGATCGCCGCGCGAATCGCTTTCTGCACGTTGCGAAAAATGATCAGCAGCGAATCGCCTTCCGCTTTCAGCATGATTCCGTCGTGCAACTCGATCTGCGGAATCAGCAGCCGCTCCGATTCATAGATCGTCTGCAGAAAGTGAATGATTCCGAACGCCGCGACGCTGCGTGAAAAACCGGCGAGGTCGGTGAACATCACGCACCACTCTTCGCCGAACAGATCCCAGATGCGCTGATCGATCAGTTCCTTGTCAGCGCCGGACGACAATCTCGACTCGATCAGCTTCTGCAATCGGTCTTCCGACGCGCTGAGGATGATGGAGCGACGATGCGGCATCGCCGCAGTGTAGCGCGGCGGTACAATCCGGCTCCTCCATGTCATTCAGAAATCGGTATCTCCTCTGGCTGATCGTGCCTCCCGCGCTGGTCACGCTGCCGCTCGCGTTCGTCTTCCTGTCGCAGGTCGTGCACTTCTCGCTCGGCAGCGGAGCGGCGGTGTTCGCGATGCTCGTCGTGCTTTACGGCGCGGCCGGCGCGGGACTGCACCTCGTGCTCGCGGCGGAGCTCGACGCGCTCGATTCCGCCGCGGAGCTGCGCGGCGATCTTTCGACGCTGATGTCGAACGCGCTCGCGCATACGACGCGTTACGCGACCGTCTTCTGGTCCCTCGGCGCGCTGGTCTTCGCGCTCATCGGTACGCTGACGGTGCTTCGCACGCGGTTCGGCTTCACCTGCTTTTTGGTCGCGGCGCTCATCGCCGCGTTCCCGTCGATCGCGTGGGCGTACGCCGCCGGCAAACAGCGGCTCGTCGAACACGGCCAGCGCGCCGAACGGATTCACTTCACCGGACGCAGGCTGCCGCTCGGCCGCAAGATCGCCATCGTCTTCATCGGGTCGTTCATCATCTCCGCGCTCGTCACCGTGCTGCTCGTGTCGTCGAAAGTGCAGGCGGCGCTTGCGGAGATCTCCACGACCGCGTCAGCCGATCGGATGCGCGCCATTCCGATGCAGATCACCGTCTACACGCTCGTCATCGCCTTCTTCACCACGATGATGTTCGCGATCGCCACGTGGCTCCTTGCGCGCGACGTTGCGTCGCCGTTGCGCGAGCTGCGCGCGCTCGCGGCCGAGATGGCGCAGGGCAACTTCGACGTCGCGCCGCGCGTCTTCGCCGACGACGAAGTCGGCGAAGTCGTGACGAGCTTCATCGAGACGCGGACGAATTTGCGCCGCCTCCTCGGACGCATCGGCGGCAGCGGCACGACGATCACCGACGGCGTCCGTGTCATCACCGACGGAACGGAATCGCTCCTCACCCGCTCGCGCGAACAGAGCGAGCTGACCGAGAGCTCATCGATGGCGGTCGAGAACGTGCGCGGCGGAATCAGCAGCGTCCTCGTCGCCGCCGATACCGTCAACGAGCTGACCGCCGACGCGTCGAGCCGCGCGCTGGAACTCCAGGCGTCCGCCGAGGAAGTAGCGAGGAGCATGGATTACCTCTTCCAGTCGGTTGAGAAAACGTCGTCATCGACGACGGAGATGAATGCGTCGATGAACGAGATGTCGCGGCGGACGGAAGTCCTCGCCGGCATCGGCGATGAAGTGGTGTCGTTCGTGTCGCAGATGGATTCGACGATCGAAGAGTTGCGCGCCGGCGCGCAGTCGACCGCCGAGATCTCGCGTCAGGTTCGCGAGGACGCGGAAAAGGGCGGCACCGCGGTCGCGCGCACCGTCGAAGGGATCAACCTCTCGCAGGAGCTGACGAACAGCACCGCCACCGTGCTCGACGATCTGCAGCGCAGCGTCGGCCAGATCAGCCAGATCCTGAACGTCATCGAAGAGGTCATGAATCGGACGAACCTCCTCGCGCTCAACGCCGCGATCATCGCGGCGCAGGCGGGCGAGCACGGCCTCGGCTTCACCGTCGTCGCCGACGAGATCCGCGAGCTCGCCGAACGGACACGCGGCTCGACGAAAGAGATCAGCACGATCATCAAAGCGGTGCAGAACAGTTCGCGCGCCGCCGTTGCAAAAGCGCACGAAGGCGTCGAGCTCATCGTCGACAACGTTCGGCTCGCCGAGAACGCATCGTCATCGCTCGGCCAGATCGTCGAAAGCGCATCGACGTCATACGAGATGGCGACGAAGATCTCACGCGCGCTCGATGACCAGGCGAAAGCGAGCCGCCATCTGCACGAAGTGGCGTCGCGCATGTCGGACCACATCGCCGAGATCAATCGCGCCAGCCGCGAACAGGCGCGCGGAACGCAGCTTCTCGCCGAGGAGTCAGATCGCGTGCGGGAGATCGCGGCGCAGGTGAAGAACGCGACCGACGAACAGTCGACGGCCGGTCACGGCATCACCGTCGCGCTCGAGAAAATCTCCGATGACGCGCGCGCCATGCGCGATCTCCTCGATCGTCAGCTGCAGGAAACCGACAGCATCGCCGACGCCAGCCGGATGATGCTCGACATCGCGCTCGCCAACGACGCGATCGCGCGCGAGTTCAACTCGACCGTGCAGAACCTCGTCACGAGCGGCCGCGACTTCGAGAGCGAAGTCGGACGGTTCCGATTCACGACGTAGCTCCGGCCTGCCTCTATCCTGTCTTTATGTGGGGGCGGCCGCTTCGGCCGCCCCGGGACGGGCGAAGCGCCCGCCCCCACACTTTTACGGCGTGAACCCCAGCGATGACCAGCCGTCGCCGGTCACGTTATCGACACTCGAACCGTACGCGACGAACGGCAGCTGCGTTCCGGCCGTCACGTTCTGCACCGTGATCTGCAGCGTCGACGTCGCGGCACCCGGCAACGCAATCTGCCGAATCGACGACGGCGGCACGACGACCGTCTCCGCGGTCTGCGCGCTTCCCGCCGATACCGTGACGATGAACGTCTGCGCGCGCGCCGTGCCGAGGTTCACGATTCCGACGTTCAATCGATAACGATCGTCGCGACGCTGACCGATGATCGCCAGCCGATCCGTCTGCGGGATGTCGGCCGTCGAAAGCGTCGGGAACGTTTGCGAGGTCGTCCCGTTCGTCGTCCCTGCCTGCGGAGTCCAGATCCGCGCGGTCGCGAAGAGACGGCCGTTCTCGTCGACGCTGCCGTCGCTGTTGATCGCGGTCACGAGGATCGCGCCGAGTCCGCTGCGGCCGAGGATGGTCGTGACGAAGTCCTCGGAAACGATGCCGCTCGAAGCGCCGATGGTGACGTCGACCGGCGCAACGTCGCTTCCCGGCGTGTTCTCCGGCAGCCAGCGAAGACGGACGAGTTGATTGGTGGTGCGGTAATTGATGAGCGTGATGTCGGAACGGAAGAACGTTCCGTTCACCCCCTGAACCGCGCCGGCAGCCGGGATCAGCAGTTCGGGAGTGGCGCCGCGCGGTGCGACGAGTTGCGCGGACATCGGTACGGCGAGCAGCATGGCGACGACGAGAGCGAAAGCGAGTTTTTGCATCAAAACCTCCGGTTAGACTTCTCCAATGCGAGAAACGATCCGAAAGGCGGGAAAACGATGAATCAGCTGCGAAT
>JAOBAU010000142.1 GCA_025463165.1 Acidobacteriota bacterium
TCGCTCGTGCTCGTTGCACTCATCGCACGGTTCCTCGGATTTCGAGCCGCGCTTGCCGCGACGGTCATCTTCGCCATCGCTCTTCCCGTCTATCTCCTGCCGGCGGTTTTCCCGGGACGTCCGGTGCCCTTCCTGCTGATCCGGGTCGCGCTCTTCATTGCCGCCGCGGTGACCATCGCCAGCATCAGCTATCAGCGGGTGACGGAAGTTCATGATGCCGAGGAGCAATATCGGCTGCTCTTCGACGCGGCGCCGGACGCCATTCTCATCTGCGATCAGCAGGAACAAATTCGCTTTGCGAATCCGGCGCTCGTGCAGCTTTTCGGAGCGGCCGATGCAGAGACTCTCATTGGGCGGAAACTCGTCGAGTTCGTACATGTTGATTCCGCGGATGTGCTGCAGCAGGGGTTCGCGGAGCTCGCCACCACCGGCCGGCTGTGGGCGATCGAAATGAAATGGACCATCTTCGACGGCCGCACCATCGACGTGGAGATCGCGGGCAGCCGCACGCAAAGGAACGGAGAAGAGCTCTTCCAGCTGTTCGTTCGCGACGTCACTGCCAGCAAAAATGCGGAAGCGATGCTCGACGCCACCGCGCGCAGAATGGGAGCGCTGTTTGACGCGGCCATCGACGGAATCGTCGGCGTCGACTCCACGGGACGTTACGTCGACGCCAACCCGGCCGCCAGCAGACTGCTCGGTTACACCCGCGAAGAATTTCTGACGATGCGCCTCGGCGATCTCCTGCCCCCTGCGGAAAAAGAGTCGATCACGACCATCTGGAACGACGGAGGGCGAGGCGAGACGCGTGTGGTGCGCAAGGACGGAGAGATTCGCGACCTCGCGTATTCGATCGTTTTCGACGTCCTGCCCGGTTTTCATTGCGCGTTCCTGCAGGACATTACGGCGCGCAAAGAAGCGGAGCGAGCGGTGCAGCGGCTGTCCGCAAATCTGCTGCAACTTCAGGACGAGGAACGGCGCCGCATCGCGAGGGAGTTGCACGACACGACCGCGCAGAACCTCGCGGCGATCCGGCTGAATCTTTCCATCGTCCGGCGATCGCTCGGCAGCGCGAGCGCCGCCGTTTCCGAGTCGCTCGACGAAAGCATCGCGCTCACCAATGCATCGATCAGCGAGATTCGAACGCTTGCTTACCTGCTGCACCCGCCGATGATCGAGGAGTCCGGACTGCTGCCCAGCCTGCGCTGGTTCGCACAGGGGTTCGAAGCGCGGAGCGGCATTCGGGTCACGCTCGATTTTCCGGAGGAGCTCAGCCGTCTTCCGATAGAGATGGAAACGGCGATTTTTCGCATCGTGCAGGAAGGCCTGACCAACATCCAGCGGCATTCAGGCAGCACAGTTGCAGGCATCCGTATTGAACGCCCGCCGGATGTACTCAGGCTGCAAATTGAAGACCACGGAAGAGGCCTGCCGCTCCACCTCCGCGGAGACGATGTCGTGATTGCCGCGGCCGGTGTCGGAATCGCCAGTATTCGCGAGCGCGTTCGCGAGCTTGGCGGCACGATGACCGTACAGTCGGGCGATGGCGGGACGCTGTTGAACGTCACGCTCCCATTGCCGGAGAACTGAGCATGCGCGCACTTCGAGTCCTGATCGCTGACGATCACGCCGCCGTTCGGCGCGGCCTTCGCTCGGTCATCGAATCGGGAAGGCAATGGTCGGTCTGCGGCGAAGCGAGTGATGGAATCGAAGCGGTCGATCTCGCCACGCAGCTCAGGCCGGACGTCGTGCTGATCGACCTGACGATGCCGCACCTCAACGGGCTCGAAGCAGCACGGCGCATTCGCGGCGAGCTGCCGGACGCGCAGGTGTTCGTGCTCACCACGCACGAGTTCGACGAGCTCGACGAGGCCGTCCGCCGCACCGGCGCGAGTGGCGTCGTCGTCAAATCCGAAGCCGACCATTCGCTCGTCGCGGCGATGGAAAGTCTTCGCCCCAGACGTGCGGCAATCCATCTTGCTGGATCGACAGTGAATGGCCATCGCCATATCGCTGCCTTTTTTCATTCCGCGGAAGAGCGCTATCGCGTGCTTGCCTCGTTCATCGGCGAGGGGCTCGAAACCGGCGAGAGAGCGCTGCACATCATCGATCCGCCCGATCGCGAAACGCACCTTCGGCAACTGCGCGAACGAGGCGTCGACGTTGATGAAGCCGAGGGGCGCGGACAGCTGGAGCTCCTGCCGTGGGGAGAAGCATATCTGCGCGGCGGACAATTCGACCTGCACGCAATGCTCGAGCTGATCCGTGAGATCGTCGACAACGGCGCCGCGCAGGGCTACCCGCTCACGCGGGCGCTCGCGCACATGGAATGGGCAGCGCCGGAGGTCGAGGGCGTCGCCGATCTCGTCGAATACGAAGCGCGGCTGAACGATCTCCTCGCCGAGTACGACGACGTCGTCATCTGTGCCTACGATCTCTCGAAGTTTTCCGCCGATACGATCGTCGACGTCATGCGCGGCCATCCGGCCGTCATCATCGGCGGGCTCCTCGGCGACAACCCGTTCTACGAGCCGGCAGCCGAGTTCATCGAAGAGCTGGCGGAGAGAAAGCAGAGTCGCGATCGCCGCCATACGGCATGATTCACGGCGTGCCGATGAGTCGTGATCCCGTCTGCGGAATGACCGTCGATCCGCAACGCGCCGCGGGATCGTCGGAGTATCACGGCGAGACGTTTTTCTTCTGCTCGCTTTCGTGCAAAGCAAAGTTCGACGCGAATCCCGCCGCGTTTCTCGGCGACGTCGCGCCGCCCGCGGCTGCTCCGGCCGGCACGATCTACACCTGTCCGATGCATCCCGAAGTTCGCAGCGACCGGCCCGGCGCCTGTCCGAAGTGCGGCATGGCGCTGGAGCCGGAGACGATTCAGCTCGAAGAAGACAACAGCGAGCTGCACGACATGTCGCGACGATTGCGAATCAGCGCGACGCTGACGATTCCGCTCGTGCTGTTCGCGATGTCGCGCCATCTGCCGGGTCTCGCGCAACTGCCGTACGCATCGTGGCTCGAGCTCGCGCTGGCCGCGCCGGTCGTCTTGTGGGGCGGCGCGCCGTTTTTTGTTCGCGCGTCGCGGTCGATCGTGACGCGCCAGCTCAACATGTTCACGCTCATCGGCCTCGGCGTCGCGGTCGCGTTCTTCTACAGCCTCGTCGCCACGCTCGCGCCAAATCTTTTTCCGCCGTCGCTTCGCGATCACGACGGCAACCCCGGCGTCTACTACGAAGCGGCCGCTGCGATCGTGACGCTGGTGCTCCTCGGCCAGGTGATGGAGCTGCGCGCGCGCAGCCGCACCGGTGCCGCGATTCGCGCGCTGCTCGGCCTCGCGCCGAAGCTCGCGCATCGTCTTCGCGGCGATGGAAGTGAAGAGGACGTCGCACTCGATCAGCTGCGCGCCGGCGACACGTTGCGCGTACGTCCGGGCGAGAAGGTGCCGGTCGATGGCGTGTTGCTCGACGGCAGCAGCAACGTCGATGAATCGATGGTGACCGGCGAGCCGCTGCCGGTTGCGAAGCGCGCCGGCGATCGAGTCATCGGCGCGACGCTGAACGCGACCGGCTCGTTCGTCATGCGCGCCGAGCGCGTCGGCTCCGACACGCTGCTCGCGCAGATCGTCAACATGGTGTCGCAGGCGCAGCGAAGCCGCGCGCCGATTCAGCGGCTCGCCGACCGCGTCGCCGCGTGGTTCGTGCCGGCGGTGATCGTCATCGCGCTGCTGACGTTCGCGGTCTGGGCGCTGGCCGGTCCCGAGCCGCGATTCGCATACGCGCTCGTCAACGCGGTGGCGGTGCTGATCATCGCCTGTCCCTGCGCGCTCGGTCTGGCGACGCCGATGTCGATCATGGTGGCGGCAGGGAAGGGAGCGACGGCCGGCGTCCTCTTTCGCAACGCGGAAGCGATCGAGCTGCTGCGTACGGTCGATACACTCGTCGTCGACAAAACCGGAACGCTGACGCTCGGCAAGCCGCGGCTCGCCGTCGTCGTCGCGTCGTCCGGCGTCGATGAAAAAGAGCTGCTGCGACTCGCGGCGAGTGTCGAGCGCGCCAGCGAGCATCCGCTGGCGGCCGCGATCATCGAAGGTGCCGGCGGGAACGTTCCGGCAGCGACGGAGTTCACGTCGATCACCGGCAAAGGCGTTCGCGGTGTCGTCGACGGCCGCCGCGTCGCACTCGGAAATCGCGCGCTGCTGATGGAGCTCGGACTCGAGCCAGGCGAGCTCGCCGATCGCGCCGAAGCGATGCGCAACGAAGGACAGACGGTGATGTTCGTCGTCGTCGATGACAAGCCCGCCGGTCTCATCGGCGTTGCCGATCCGTTGAAGGAAACAGCGGTCGAAGCAATTCCCGAGCTGCATCGCGAAGGACTGCGCATCGTGATGCTCACCGGTGACAGCCGCACGACCGCGAACGCCGTCGCAACGAAACTCGGCATCGATGAAGTGATCGCCGAGGTGCTCCCGACGGAGAAAGCAGCCGCGATCAAACGCCTGCAGAGCGAGGGTCACATCGTAGCGATGGCCGGCGACGGCATCAACGACGCTCCCGCACTCGCGCAGGCAAACGTCGGCATCGCCATGGGCACCGGCACGGACGTCGCGATGGAAAGCGCCGACGTGACGCTGATCAAAGGCGACCTCCGCGGCATCATCCGCGCGCGGCGACTCAGCGACGCGACGATGTCGAACATCCGCCAGAACCTTTTCTTCGCGTTCATCTATAACGCCATCGGCGTCCCGATTGCCGCCGGCGTGCTGTATCCGTTTTTCGGATTGCTGCTAAGCCCGATGATCGCGGCGGCGGCGATGAGCTTCAGTTCCGTGTCGGTCATTGCGAACGCGCTGCGGTTGCGGAATGCGAGGATTTGAAAGCGCTGCGTCAGCTCTTTTTCCGGCGAAGATGATGCTTTGCTGATCGCGATCGGAGATGTTTCGCGCGGCGCGGAGGTACCGGTCCGCCGGCCAAACCTTTTTCCGCGTTGAGCCGATGTGTCGCCGGTTCGTTCGGGGGTTGTTCCGTCGCCGGTGGAGCTTTGGGTGATTCGGTCGTGAGGTGTTCCGCTCGCTGCGGAGGTTTCGGTAATTCTGTCGTGAGGTGTTCCGCGGTTAGCGGCTCTTTCGCAACGCCCCTGATGATGAAGCCGGCGATCGCATAGGTCGTTATGTAGTCATAAGACAACCATGCATCTCCACTGTGGGCTCCCCAGTCGGCTCCCATGCTGTTGCGGGCGATGAAGAAATGGCGATTACGGTCGTAGCCCGTCAACAGCATGGCGTGATAACCGGCTTCTTTCAGCGGAAGGTCGTTGTTACGGTCATCCAGCAGCACCGGAATGACGTGGTCGGGACCTT
>JAOBAU010000168.1 GCA_025463165.1 Acidobacteriota bacterium
GTTCGATGCGTCTCGACGATCGGCGGCGCGGCGGTGACGTCGATCGTTTCACTCTGCGCGGGATGAAGCCGGATCAGCAGGTCGATCGCGGCGCCGATGGCGAGCCGCAATCTCTGCCGCGATGACGCCAGGCCGGGAGCGCTGGCGGTGAGTTGATAGTCGCCGATTGCGAGCAGCGGGAAACGAAAGCGGCCGCGCAAATCGGTGGTGGCGTTCTGCGACTGGTTGCGATCGACATTGCGCATCGTCACGGTCGCGCCGGCAATCGGAGCGCCCGAAGAATCTTCGACCGTGCCGTTCACGCTCGCGGCCGTAACGGCCTGCTGCGCGAAGAGACGCAGCGGCAGTAAGAAAAGAATCAGTGCGAGACCGAAACGTCTCGATGACATCGTGTGATCTCCCGTTGGATCAGTGAAAGAGACACTGACGGATCACACGACGGGCGGAGCTCGCGAAGCGGAACGGTTCGAGAAAACGTGCGGCGCAACGCGTGAGGATGCGCACACGAGCGAAACAGGCTGCACGCGATTGCGAAGCGATGACCGACTGGCGAGCACCGCCACCTGTGCGGTGATCGCTCGCGCGCTCGCGGTCGCACAAACCTTCGCGTCGCTGCGAAGCGCGAGTCCGCCCGCCGGACCGCGCGCTCGCATGAAGCATCGATGACTGCCGTTCAGCCGGCAGCAGGCGAGCGGATCGATCGGACGGAGCGCAACGAGCAGCGGCAGCAGCGCGAACGACAGCCAGAACGCGACCGCCGCTCCCGCACAGAACTTCGCTCCCGCCCTGCGCGCACTCATCTCGCCACAATCCCAGGCAACGGATCGACGACGCGCACGTGCGGCTTCCCATCGACATAGGTCGTATACGAAAGCAACGCTGCCGCACCGCGTCGCACGTAACGCGGATATGCGCCATCGCCGGCGATCGCACGCGCGCCGCTCCAGTGAACGTGCTCGTGATCGGTGACGCGCGCTTCAATCGTCCGTTTGCCGTTGCGAAACGCTTCATAGAACACGACGAGCCGCCCGTCCGGCAGCGTGCCGAGGTCGGGATGATTGAAGCCTTCGTGTCCGATGCTCGCGCGGCGAGTGAATCCGGCACCTCGCGGCGCCGCGGCGATCTCGATGGCGTTCGCGTTTCCGTTGAACCACGCCAGCCACATCGTTCCGTCGGCCGTCTCCGCGAAACGCGGACCCGATTCCGGGCAGCCGTTCACCGACCACCTGTCGTCAGCAACATCGCCGCGCGACACGAACGGTCGCCCGGCGCCGCCGCTCACCGCATACGCCATGTTGCGAATCTTCCCTTCGGCGAGATCGCGATACGCGAGCCACACCGCTCCGTCCGATGCAGCGAAGAGCGCAGTCCGGCAGCACTGACACGTCTTCACGTCGGCGGTCTGCGCCGAATCGACGCGCAGATCGGAACGAAGGACGGCGGTCTGCACGCCCTGTTGTCCGGCCCGGCTGTCGAGCCACGAAACGATCGCGTCGCCGGCGCGTGTCAGCGCAACGTCGGCGAAGTTGTGCGAGCGCGGAGCGGCGTCGCCATCGATACGGCGCGGCGCCGACCACGTCCGTCCGCCGTCGCGTGAGAGTTGCGCGCGCAGCTCGCCAACGCTGTGATGGTGCGAGCCGCCCGGCAGCGCGATCGGATAGACGATCAGCAGCGAGCGATCGGGCCGTTCTACGAAGAGCGGGGCGTTCTCGCCGCGCAGGTCGACGACATCATTGACGGGCGAGATCGGCGCGGCCGCACCTTCACCGATCCGCTGATGCATGAGACGGCGCGTGATGGCGTCGATGAAAACGACGTGTTTGCCGCTGTCTGATGCGATCAGCACGGCGGGATTTCGTCCAGCGGTTTCAAACTGCTGAGGCGTGCTCGCGTCACGACACCCGAGCACGAATGCGCAGGCGAAAATCGCGACGACGAACGCGCGCAAGCTCACGGACATGAGTCCTCCGGTGCAACGCGGTGCGAAGGGGAGAGGAGCTCAGCCGCGCTCGGGAGGCGGTGAATCGGGAGCGTCGAGAAAACGCGCGGGGAAGATGAAACGTGCCGGCGCGTGAACTTCGGTCGTCAGGTCGACCGCAGCAATGATGAACGGAGTGAGCGTCGCCGGCCGCTGGATCCCGAAGTTCGGAATGGAGGCGGAATCAGCGCGGCCGATGCTGCAGGAGGAAGCCGCGGTCGAGCACGCCGCGGCGGAACGCTTCATCGGACACGACGCGCCCGCTTTGCTCACACAGCAGCAGGCGACGCCGGCACCCAGCACCGCCGTGGCCATTGCCGGGAACAGCAACGCGAGCAGCAGCGCTGCGGCGATGACGCGCATTCGCGGATCGTAGCACGCGCGAAGCACGTCCTTCTTTCCGGCCCGATTAGGACTTCCTCCTACAAAGCAATCAGACACTCTCCCTCCCTCCGGAGACCGATCTGGCGCAGAGTCTTCCGAGAGCGAAGGAGTGAGCTTGTTGTCGACCTCCCCGATGTGGCGAGTTGTGCTGTTCTGTTCACTGATGAGCTTCCCCCTGTTCGCGCAGGTGGACCAGGCGCGCCTCGAAGCGCCGGAGGATCTCGCCAACCTGGACCTTCAGTCGCTCATGAAGCTGGAGATCACGTCGGTCTCGCGCCGTCCTGAGCATTTGTCGGACGCGGCGGCCTCGATCTACGTGATCACCGGCGAAGAGATCGAGCGCTCGGGAGCGACCAGCCTTCCGGAAGCATTGCGGCTCGCGCCGACGCTCGACGTGGTCGAGGTCCATGCCAACAGTTACACCGTCAGCGCGCGCGGGCTTTCCAACTCAGCCGCCAACAAGTTGCTGGTGCTGATCGATGGCCGTTCGGTCTACACACCGCTGTTTTCCGGCGTTTTCTGGGATGTGCAGGATGTCATGCTCGAGGATGTCGAGCGGATTGAAGTCATCAGCGGTCCCGGCGGCAC
>JAOBAU010000189.1 GCA_025463165.1 Acidobacteriota bacterium
TTCGTCACCGTCACCGTGATCGAGATGTGATCGCCGGGCAGCACGCTCACCGGCGCAACGATGGCGTTCGATGGAACGAGATCGGGCGCGCCGGCGCTCGCGCAGACGGATGACGACGGCGTGACGCTGACCGAGTTCGAGTTGGTCGTGCCGCCATCGCCAACCGCGCGCACGAAGTACGTGTAAGTCGTTCCGGCGTTGAGGTTCGTCGTATCCGAATACGTCAGCGTCGACGAACCGACGCTCGCGATCTGGCTGCCGTTGCGAACGATGTTGTACGTCGTGACGCCGCTCGACGCGATCCAGTTCAGCCGCACGCCGGGCGCCGGTGAATTTCCGGAGCGATCGCAGAACGCATTCGCAATCAGGGAGAAGTCCGGCGGCGGCGCCTGACAGGTACCGGCCGGAATGGAGACCGTGAGGAGATTTGAATCCTTCGAGCCCGACGCGTTCGATGCGCGCACCGCGTACGTGTAGCTCTGGCCTGCAGCGACCGACGCATCATCGAACGACAGCGTCGTCGACGGCAGCAGTCCGCTGTACGCGTTGCCGTCGCGATAGATGGTGTAGTTGCTCGCGCCGCTGGCCGCGGTCCAGCTCAACTTGACGACCGGCGCGCTCGGCGATCCCGCGCAGGCCGTCGATGATGAGAGCGTCGGCGCGGACGGCACGGGCTGCGCGCAGTTCGACGAGGTCGTGACGAACGATGACGTCGACGTCGTGCTGCCTGAGGGGTTCGTCGCCGTCACCGAGTAGGTGTAGCTCTGTCCGCTGGAAACGCTCGTGTCGTCATACGACGTCGTCGTCGCCGGCAGCGTGGAGCTGATCGGCAGACCGTCGCGATTCACGACGTACGTGCTCGCATTCGACGAGGCGCTCCACGTCACGTGCACGCCGGGAGCGGACGGACTGCCGTTCGTGCAGAACGGCGTCGCCGACGCGGAGAACGCGCCCGGCAGCGGCGGTTGCGCGGTACACGAGCTCGCGGCCGTGCCGCCGGCGCCGGTCGAAAGCGTCGAGCCGCCGCCGTTCGTCGCGGTCACGGTATAGGTATAGGTCTGTCCCGGCGTCACCGTCGTATCGGCATACGACGTGGTCGACGACGGCAGCGAGCCGCTGATCGGCGTGCCATTTCGATTGACGACATACGACGAAACATTCGAAGCCGCCGACCATGTCACGCGCAGCGCCGGTTGCGCCGGCGTCCCGTTGCAGAACGGCGTCACCGCGCTGACGACGAACGCGCCCGGCGGTCCGCAGTTCGGCCCGCCGACGTTGACGTCGACGCTGTTCGATGGCGTCGTCCCCGAGCTGTTGATGGCGTCGACGCGATAGCTGTAAGTGTTCCCGACCGTCAGCGCTGAAGCGTCGTCGTACGACATAGACGTGATCGGCCCGGCGATCATCGAGTTGTTGCGGAAGATGTTGTAGCCGGTCGCGCCGCTCGACGCACTCCATGAGAGATGCACGCCGCCCGCGCCGGCATTGCACGCGGCGCTGCCGCTCAGCGTGAACGTGCCGGGCGGCGTTCCGCAAATGTTCGCCGAGACCGGCACGCTGATCGTGTTCGAGTCAGCCGAGCCGCCGCTGTTCGCGGCGCGCACGAAGTACGAGTAGCTCTGGCCGGGCGTGACGTTGTGGTCGGTGTACGTGGTACCGCTCGCGGCCGCGTACGCCGAATTGTTGCGGAAGATCTGATACGAGGTGGCGTTCGTCGACACGGTCCACGTCAGATTCACGACCGCTTGCGCGGGATTCGTCGATGTGTCGCACGCCGCGTTGCCGCTCAGCGTCGGTGAGGTCGGCAGCGGCGGACAGGCGTTGCTCGTGATCGGCACGAGGATCGTGTTCGAAGCCGTCGTACTGGTGTTGTTGACGGCGACGACATAGAACTGCGGCTGCGACCCGACGAAAAATTCGCTCGAGATGATGTCGAGCGAGCGCTGATTGGCGGACAAGCCCTGCAGAATGCGTCCGTTGTTCTGATAGACGTCGTAACTCGTCGCGTTCGACGATGCCGTCCACGACAGATGCACGCCCGGCCTCCGCGTCTGCGTCGAGTTGTCGCAGTACTCGTTACCGCTGAGCGTGAACGCGCCCGGCGGCGGCAGGCAGTTCGGCACCTGGACCTGCACCGTGTTCGAGTCGGTCGTTCCGTTGCCATCCGTGGCACGGATGAAATACGAGAACGAGCCGCTGATCGGCGCGCTGTCGTTGTACGCCGTCGTCTGCGCGCCGATCGTCGCGATCGGCGAGTCGTTGCGATAAACCGAGTAGGATGTCGCGCCGGCGGACGTGCTCCAGCTCAGCGCGATGACCGGCGACGTGCTGTTGCACTGGCCGCTTCCGGCCAGCGTAAAGGCGCCCGGCGCGGCGAGCGCAGAGCCCGCCGCGGCCGTGAGGAGGAGAAGAACGAGCGCACACACTTTCGGCTGTCGCATCAGTCGGATGCTCAGCAATCAGTGCGCCATTTCAATGCTTTACGCCGCTCCCATCAGTTGCCGCAAAACGAACGGCAGGATTCCGCCATGCTCGTAGTAATCGACCTCGATCGGCGTATCGATCCGAACGCGAAGCGTCACGTTCTCGGTCGAGCCGTCGGCGCGATGAATGACGAGCGTCGCCGTCTGCCGCGGCTTGATGTCGCCGGCGATTCCGACGATGTCGAAGGTCTCATTGCCGACGAGCCGGAGCGTCGCCGCGTTCGTTCCTTCCTCGAACTGCAGCGGCAGCACACCCATGCCGACGAGGTTGGAGCGATGGATGCGCTCGAAGCTCTGCGCGACGACCGCGCTGACGCCGAGGAGCTTTGTGCCTTTCGCGGCCCAGTCGCGTGAGGAGCCGGTGCCGTACTCCTGTCCGGCGAAGATCACCAGCGGCGTTCCTTCCTGCTGATACTTCATCGCCGCGTCGTAGATCGCCATCTGCTCGCCATGCGGCTGATGCACGGTGACGCCGCCTTCGATGCCCGGCACCATCAGGTTCTTGATGCGCACGTTCGCGAAGGTGCCGCGCGTCATGACGCGATCGTTGCCGCGGCGCGAGCCGTAGCTGTTGAAGTCCTGCACGTCGACGCCCTGCTCCACCAGGTAACGTCCGGCCGGCGAGTTCGCTTTGATCGAGCCGGCCGGTGAGATGTGATCGGTCGTCACCGAATCGCCGAAGATCGCCAGCGGCCGCGCGCCGCGGAGGTCAGCCGCTTTCCCCGACGTCATCCCGAAGTCGGTGAAGAACGGCGGCTCCTGGATGTACGTCGACTCCTGGTTCCACTCGTACACGGTGCCGGTCGACGACGGAATCGCATTCCACAGCGGGTTCTGATCAGCGAACTCGCTGTAGAGCCGCCGAAACGACGCCGGATCGAGTGCTTCCTGCATCACCTCGCGCACCTCGGCCTGCGACGGCCAGATGTCCCGAAGGTAAACAGGCTGGCCATCCTGACCGTGACCGAGCGGCTCGTTGGCCATGTCGATGTCGACACGGCCGGCCAGCGCGAACGCGACCACGAGCGGCGGCGACATCAGGAAGTTCGCGCGGATCGACTGATGGACCCGCGCTTCGAAGTTGCGGTTGCCGCTGAGCACCGACGCCGCGACGAGATCGTGTTTGATGATCGCGTCTTCGATGCGCGGATCGAGCGGACCGGAATTGCCGATGCAGGTCGTGCAGCCGTAGCCGACGGTATAGAAGCCGAGCCGGTCGAGGTAAGGCTGCAGGCCACTCTTCTGGTAGTAGTCGGTGACGACGCGCGAGCCGGGCGCGAGCGAGGTCTTCACGACCGGCGAAACGGTCAACCCCTTCTGCACCGCCTTCTTCGCGAGCAGTCCGGCGGCGAGCATCACCGACGGATTCGATGTGTTCGTGCACGAGGTGATCGCGGCGATGAGGACGTCGCCGTGATGCAGCTCGAAGTCGCCCATCCGTCCTTCGGTGACCGACTCCGCATCAACGCGGTCGGGCGTCGGACGGTTGTTGACCATCTCGTACTCGGTCAGCTCGCTCGTGTTCGGCGTCGCCTTCGCGTCCGGCACCGTGGCCGGCTCCTGTTCGCCGCCGCCGGCGATCTCGCCGTGCATGTGACGCCGCTCGAGGATCTTCGCTTTCCGCTCGATCTCGGTCGCCGGCTTGCCGTAGCCCATCGGCGGCGCCGCCTGCAGTTCGTTGACGAACGCGCTCTTGAGCGAATCGAGCTCGATCCGATCCTGCGGGCGCTTCGGTCCGGCGATGCTGGCGCGGACGTTCGAGAGATCGAGCTCGAGGACGTTCGTGTAGTCGACGTCGCCTTTGCGCGGGATCCCGAAGAGTCCCTGCGCCTTGTAGAAGTTGCGAATCGTCGCGATATGTGCTTCGTCGCGGCCGGTGAGCTGCAGGTAGCGGCAGGTCTCGTCGTCGACCGGGAAGTAGCCCATGGTCGCGCCGTACTCCGGCGCCATGTTCGCAATCGTGGCGCGGTCGGCGAGCGAGAGTGATTCCGCCCCTTCGCCGAAGTACTCGACGAACTTGCCGACCACTTTCGCTTTGCGCAGCAATTCGGTCAGCGTCAGCACGAGATCGGTGGCGGTGACGCCTTCTTTCAGCGCGCCGCTGAGATGCACGCCGATCACGTCCGGCGTCAGAAAGTAAACAGGTTGACCAAGCATCCCGGCCTCGGCCTCAATGCCGCCGACGCCCCATCCGAGAATGCCGAGACCGTTGATCATGGTGGTGTGCGAGTCGGTGCCGACGACCGTGTCGGGATAGTAGATGCCGTCGCGCTCGATGACGCCGCGCGCGAGATATTCGAGGTTCACCTGATGGACGATGCCGATGCCCGGCGGCACGACGCGGAAACCGTTGAACGCCTGCGTCCCCCACTTCAGGAACTGGTAGCGCTGCTGGTTGCGCTTGAACTCCATGTCCATGTTCAGCTGCAGCGCGTCCGGACGGTTCGCGTAGTCGACCTGCACC
>JAOBAU010000194.1 GCA_025463165.1 Acidobacteriota bacterium
GCAGCAGCTTGTCGAGGAACTTGTCGATGGCGCGGACGACAGACGCGCGGCGGAACATCTCGATTGAATAGTTGTCGACGAAGAAAAGGATGCGCCGGCGGCGAACGTCGTTCGGCACGTCCGTGGCGGGAGCTGCTCCTGAAGTGGCGATGGTCGTGTTGGCGGCGTGTGGTTCGGTCGTGTCGCGGATCTCGTAGAAGTTCGTCAGCGGCTGGAGCTTGCCATCCTCGTAAATCTCAAAATCTTCGCGAGTGAGGCCGGGGATCGGATGCCCGGCGCGATCGGTCACGACGACGTCGATGTTCGTGACGCGCACTTCGATCGACTCCGCGAGCTGCTCGAGCTGCGCATTCGCGGTCGCGGCGTACAGCGCAATCAGCAGAGTCGCGGTCAGTTTTCGCATGGCACCGGGTCCATCGTACGCTTCGCTTCGCGGCTCCTTCCCATCGGCGAGCGATGTTTCTTTCGCCGCCACTTCCTGTTACTCTCCGTTTCACCAAATAACTCGGCTCCACCGAAAGGATTCCCTTGTTCAAATTTACGCGACTCTCCGGCGCGGCTGCTGCCGTGCTGCTGTCGGTCTCCGCGCTTTTTGCGGCGGCCGATCCGACGTACACGGCGCTGCGCGCCGCGCGTCCCGACGGACGAACGATTGCGGTCAGCAATCTCGTTTTCGATCGCGACGTCTATCACTTCACGCTGAACGGCACGCTGCATCTCCTCGCGCCGGTCGATGGCAAAACCGCCGGCGCCGTTTTTCGCGGTCAGGGCGCCTACACGCTGACGCCGGTGCTTCCGGACGATCGCCACGCGCTCGCAATGAATGCCGGCGATGAGAAGCTGACCGCGCTCAGCGACACGTTCGATTCCGCTGTCTTCTTCGACACCGTGCTGCTCGCGGACGCGGAGAAGGCCGGCGGCGCCCCGAAGAGCGGCACGGCTTCCAGCGACGCGCAGGACGTCTTCAACGAATACCTCAAGCGTCAGAAGAAGGACCTGCACACGAACCTGCACGTCCGTCTGCTCGAAGCGCAGCTCAATCAGAGTCCCGCTCCCGAGTCCCTCTTCCTCGGCTGGCTGAAGTCGAAGAAGTATCCGGCGGCGATCGTGGCCGTCGATCCCCTCGGCGTCGAGTCGCTCGGCTTCGGCTACGGCCATCTCGGCGGCGAGCAGACCGCGTTCTACACATACGACGATCGCAAAGGCGGCTTCTGGTATCTCAGCCATCTCAAGAGCGAGATCGAAAAGCGTCACGCCAATGTTTACCCGCCGATCGCGGACGGCGAGCACTACGTCATCGACATGACCATCGCGTCGAACGCCGACATCTCCGGCACGACGACGATGACGTTCACGAACAATCACGAAGGAACGCGCGTCGTGCCGCTGAACCTCTTCAGCCGGGTGCGGTTGAAAGAAGTGACGTTCGCTCCGGCCGGTGACGCGCCGCAGTGGACGCCGCTGGCCTTCATTCAGGAAGTGCAGGAAGAGGACGCGGATGCGGCGGTGGTCTTTCCGGCCGGACTGAAGCGCGGCGAGAAGTACGTGCTGAAGCTGACGTACGCCGGAGGGAAGGACGTTCTGCAGAACGCCGGTGACGGAAATTACTCCGTCGGCGCACGCGAGAGCTGGTATCCGAACGTCGGTACGTTTGATGATCTGGCGACGTTCGATCTCACGTTTCACATCCCGCAGAAGATGCAGATCGTCGCCGTCGGAAACGAGGTTTCGAGCAACGTCGTCGGGAACGAGCGCGTCGCCATCTGGAAGGCGACGACGCCGTTGCGGGTGGCGGGTTTCAATTACGGCAGGTTCAAGAAGCTGTCGACGAGCGACAAGGAAAGCGGCATCACCGTCGACGTCTACACGAATCCCGGCACGCCCGACATCATCCGCGACATCAACCAGTACCTCGAAGCGGCGTCGGCGAATCGGACGAACGGCGAGATCGGCGACGGCTACATCGGCCCGGGCTTCGTGAAGGTCGATACCGGCAGCCTCGCGCAGTCGGCGATGGCGGACGGCATCAACACCGCGCGCACCGCGAAAGCGTTCTTCGGCATGGTGCCGTCCGATCGCGTCTCGATCACGCAGCAGTCGCAGTGGTCGTTCGGCCAGTCATGGCCGCAGCTCATCTATCTTCCGTACATCGCGTTCCTCGACGGCATGACGCGCAACACGCTCGGCCTGACCGGCGCGAAGGACTTCATCGACGTCGTCGGACCGCATGAGTTCGCGCATCAGTGGTGGGGTCATGCGGTCTCGCCGAAGACGTATCACGACGAATGGATCTCGGAAGGCTTCTCGGAATTCACCGCCGGACTCGTGCTGCAGCAGACCGGCGGCTGGCCGCAATACAACACGTTCTGGGAACGGAAGCGGAAGTACATCACGGAGAAAGGCCGCGGCGCGATCATGACGAACGATCAGGCCGGACCGATCTCCGCCGGCTTCCGTCTCGCGACGTGGCAGACGCCGGAAGCGTACGACGCCATCGTGTACGCGAAGGGCGCGTACGTGCTGCACATGTTGCGCATGACGATGCAGGATCGCTCGAAGAAGAATCCCGACGAGCCGTTCATGGAGATGATGACCGACTTCGCGAAGTCGTATACCGGCAAGAACGTCACTACGGCCGATTTCCAGCAGGTCGTCGAGCGCCACATGACGCCGTCGCTCAAGCTCACCGCCGACGGCAAAGCGGATTGGTTTTTCCAGCAGTGGGTTTACGGCACGACGATCCCGCGCCTGACGCAGAAGCTCGACGTCGCCGATGCCGGCAACGGGAAGTACAAGATCACCGGCACGATCACGCAGTCCGACGTGCCGGACAACTTCGTGGTCGTGATTCCGATCTACGTCTATTTCGACAAGAACGCGTGGGCGCGTCTCGGTGCCATGACGCTCGTCGGCAACAAGTCGCAGGATGTGAATCTCGAGCTGGCGCTGCCGCGCAAGCCGACGAAGATCGTCGCAAACGCGATGCACGACGTGTTGACCCGGTAAAGTGGCTCTCGGCCATGTACGCCGAGCATCCTCCATCCGCTCCACTTCGCGCGTGGGTCGAGTCCTTCCGGGCTCGGCCCACGGCGCCGGTCACGCAGCGAGTGCTGCCCGACGGCTGCGCCGATGTGATCTTCGATCTGACGAACGGACGCGCGCTGGCGGTCGGCACGATGACGACGCCGCTCGTGATCACGGCCGCCGATGGACCGGAACTGTTCGGCGTCCGCTTCCGGCCGGGACGCGCGTCCGCATTCTTCGGGATGCCGCTCGATGAGCTGACCGATCGGACGATCGAGATTCCGCTCGATGCCGGGCCGTTCGTCGATGGCAATCGGATCTCGCTCGTCGAACAGATGTTGATGCGGCGGCTCGCTGATGCCGATGTCGATGCTCGAATCGACGCCGCGATTGCGCGCATCGAAACGTCGCGCGGTCTCGTAGCGATCGAAGAGCTTGCGCGCGAGCTCGGCATCACGCGGCAGCATCTTCGCCGCCGCTTCCTCGAGCGCGTCGGCATCGCTCCGAAAACATTCGCGCGCGTCGTTCGCTTTCAGCACGTCGTCGCATGCAGCGCGCGGTTGCCGAATCTCTCGTGGGCCGGACTGGCCGCCGACTTCGGCTACAGCGATCAGTCGCACCTCATCGCCGACTTTCGCGAGCTGGCCGGTACGACGCCGGTTCCATTTCTTCTATCGCGCGAAAGCGGCGCGCCATAGATTGACGTCATGTTCAAAAAGCTGACGCCCGTTCTCATCGTTCACGCCATCGAGCCGATCCTGCCGTTGTGGGACGCGCTCGGATTTACGCGTGTCGCCGAGGTGCCGAACGGCGGTGCGCTCGGATTCGTCATCCTCGTGCGGGATGGCGTCGAGGTGATGTACCAGTCGCTCGAAAGCGTTCGCGGCGATGAGCCGAAAGTGCTCGAAGGCGGCGACAGGATCGGCGGCGCGACGCTCTTCATCGAAGTCGAAGATCTCGATGCCGTGACGGCTCTCGTGCCGCAGGATGCCGATGTCGTCGTCCGCCGCCGCACGACGAGCTACGGCGCGACCGAGATGTTCATTCGCGATCTCGCCGGCAACGTGATCGCGTTTGCGCAGATGAGCTGACGTAAACAGAGGGCGCGCATCCTGCGTATAGGTTCGTAATGAAGCGTTCTCTCATCGTTCTCTCTCTGCTCCTCATCGCCGTCCCATCCTTCGCCGAGCGCCGCCGCGCCGCGACGACGACCACGGTGCCGCTCTTTCCGGCGTGCGCGTCGGTCGATGGAACGCCCGCCGTAACCTTCTCGCGCGATCGTGGCGCGACGCTCGCGCCGGTCACGCAAAAGCTCGAAGGGATCGGCTACTCGTACGGTCTCGCCGTCCTTACCGACGACATCCTCCTCGCGACGCACAAGCAAACGCTGTCGCTGTCGACCGATGGCGGCTGCACGTGGCGCGCGGTCGCCACGCTGGAAGGGGAGCAGTTCTATCGCATCACCACCGGCGCCGACGGCCGCAATTACATCTGGGATGACAATCGCGACGATCTTTCGCGTTACGACTTCCTCAGCGCCACGCTGACGAAGCTCAAGCCTCCGGTCAGCATCATCGGCCTCGGCACCGATCCAGGCGACGGCCGGCACGTTCTCATCGGCGGCAGCGACGGAACCGTTTGGGAATCGCGCGACGCCGGCGGAACCTGGACGCTGCGCGGCTCACTTCCGCGACTGACGTTCCCGATCTACTACCGGTTCGCATTCGATCCGAACGACGTCAATCATATCGTTGCCGGGGTCGCGAACAGAGGCGCGTACTACACCGGCGACGGCGGAGTGACCTGGTTCCAATCGTCCGTCCTCGGCTCCACCGAGACGAACATCTTCAGCATCGTCATCTCGCCGGCAAATCGCGGCATCGTCTGGGCGATGGGGATCAATCTCCTCGAGAGCGATGCGAATGTGCCGTCGCATGGACGTCACATCTATCTCTCTTACGACAATGGCGCCAGTTTCTTTCCGGTCATCGATGAATCAGCGGCCGTGCAGCTCGTCAATCAGCCGGTGATGGCCGCCGATCCGCGCAACCCGGACGTTCTCTACTTCATCTTCGGCACTAACTTTCAGGGATACTGC
>JAOBAU010000200.1 GCA_025463165.1 Acidobacteriota bacterium
GATGGTGATGGCGAATGCGGCCGCCAGGCGTTGTCCGATTTTCCAGTTGCTGAACATTTCTTTGACTCCTCTTTCTAATTTGTTTTCAGTGACGGAAGGGGTGTTCGAAGCTGAGGTAAAGGAAGACTGACTTTTCACGTCCGGTGATCGGGAAGGCGATGCCGGGGACGATCTGCAGATCGCCCGGCCGGTTGTATGACCAGCGGATGCCCGGGCTGACGGTGAATTGCGAATCACCACTGCCGCGGTGCGAGGTGCGATTCCAGAGTGTTTCGACGAGCACGTTGAAGCGCGAATTCGTCAGCCAGACGATGCTCTGTCCGGCGGTGATGACGCGATCGTCGGTCGATGGAGTGATCGTGGCGCCGAGGTTCGTGTGGGCGACGATCGAGGGCGTGATGACGATGCTGACAGGCAGCATGATCTGCACGCCGGTGCCGCCACTGCCGAATCCGCGGCGACGGCTGCCGGTCGGGACGAGCAGCGTGAAGCGCGGCGAGACGGCGACGCGCGTGCTGCTGTCGCCGATCCACTGGTAGCGATAGTTCAGCGCGACGTCACCCGCTCCGCGCTCGCCATCGAGTTGCAGCAGCGGCAGCGTGTAGCTGAGCTGATGCTTCACGCCCGGCGCAGGCCACTCCTGCGTGAACGCGTAGACGAAGTCGCCGCCGCGCGTGGCGCGCGAGAACGTCTGAATGTGCTGCACGACGCCGGCGTCCTGGTTGTACGCCTCTTCGATCAGAAAGCTGTTGTCCTGGATCGAAGAGCCGGTGGTCTGCGCGCCGAGTGATGCGGCGGCGAACATCAGCGCCAGAAGGATCGTGATTCTCCTGCTCCGGCGCGTGCGCGAGGAGCCGAACAGGCGGCGAAAGAAACGGGCCAGTGCGCGCATCGTCATCAGAAGCTCCCTGCTGCCGCGTAGTAAACGTGATCGTCGTCCGCCTTCGCGGCAACCGTGCGGAAGAACTCGACGAGATTGCGAAGGCCATCTGCCTGCGCCGCCATCTCCTCGGCGGTCGACGCGAGCTGCTCGGATGCAGAGGCGTTTCGCTGCGTGACCTGATCGACCTGCGCGAGCGAGCGATTGATCTGCGCGACGCCGGCAGCCTGTTCGCTCGATGCCGCCGCCACTTCCTGCACGAGGCCGGCGGTCATACGGATGTTCGGCACGAGGTCGCTGAGCAGCGTTCCGGAACGGTCGGCGCCGAGCACGCTGTTCGATGCGAGCGCGGCGATCTCGCGCGATGACGTCTGGCTGCGCTCGGCCAGCTTGCGCACTTCGGTCGCCACGACGGCGAAGCCGCGTCCGTGCTCGCCGGCGCGCGCCGCTTCGATCGCGGCATTGAGCGCGAGAAGGTTCGTCTGATATGCGATCTCTTCGATGATCGAGACCTTCGCGGCGATCGACTTCATCGCGGCCACGGTTTCCTTCACCGCGATTCCGGTCTCTTCCGCATCACGCGCCCCTTTCACCGCCATCGATTCCGTCTGGCGGCTGTTCTGCGCGTTCTGGCCGATCCAGGCGCTCATCTGTTCGAGGCTGCTCGTCGTTTCCTGAACTGCCGCGGCCTGCTGCGCGTTGCCGCCGGAAACCGATTGCGCGGTGGAGGCGACCTGCGTTGCGGCCGAGGACAGCGCGCCGGCGGCGGTGCGGACCTGGCTGATCACCTCGACGAGCCGCGCCACCATCTTCGAGAACGCGAGGCCGAAGCTGTCGGCGTCGGAGCGCGGCCTGATGGCGACGGAGAGATCGCCGGCCGCGATCTGTTCGGCCGTCGCCACCATCGACTTCAGGTATGCGTACATCGAGTTCATCGAGCGGCTCAGCTCGCCCAGCTCGTCACTGCGATCGTCGAACTCCAGCTCGTCGGTGACGTCGCCTTTCGCGGCGCGGCGAACCGATTCCGCCATCCGCACCACCGGCCGCGCGATCGACGCGGAGATCATCAGCGAGACGATCGTGCCGGCGATGACGAGCAGCGCCACGAGGACGTACGTGAGAATGAGCACGGTGCGATAGCGGCTTTGCGCGCTGGCGAAGGCCTGCGTCGCAAGCCGTTCCGTGGCCTGCTCCATCTGCCGGATGATCTCTTCCTGCTGATGGCGAACGGGCAGGTACTCGCTGACGTATTTCTGTTTCGCGAGCTCCGCTTTGCCGTCGCCGATCAGCTGCAGCACTTCGTCCTCGAGCCGGTTCACCGACTGCGAATCCATTTCGGCGGCGCGCTGAATGAGGTCGCGCACTTCGCCGGCCGGCGCGAGGCGCTGAATCTCGGTGACGTCTTTCAGAAAGTCGTCGTCGGCATCGCGCTTGCGCTTCAGCTCATTCTTGTCGCTCGGATCGATGAGATAGCCGCGGATTCCGTCGCTCATCGTCATCATGTCGAAACGCAGCTTCAGACCCTCCTGGCGAATCGTGTCGGATACGCCGACGACGTTCTCGAGTTGATGGATGCTGGTGGTGAGCAGTTGGAGCACGGCGATGGAGACGCCGGCGCCGAGCAGGACGATGGTCAGAAATCCGGCTACGAGGCGCCGGCGAATGTTGAAGGTCATGAGTGACTCCCTGTTTGCGCCGTGCGCCGGACGATTTCGCGAACGTCGAGGATCAGGGCCACACGCCCGTTCCCGAGGATTGAAGAACCGGAAACACCTGGTACCTGGCGGAGAAAGCGGCCCATCGGTTTCATGACCACCTGGCTGCTGCCGAAGAGTTGATCGACGACGATTCCGGCGCGGCCGTGCTCGTGCTCGACCACCACGACGTTCTCGCGCTCGGCGGCTGCCGAGTCGAGACCGAAGAGGCTTTGAATGCGGAGCCACGGCAGCGGCTCGCCGCGCAGATTCATGACGCCGGTGGCCTCGTCGATGCCGGCGGGAAACTCGGTACATTCGCTGATGCTGTCGATCGGGATGACGTACGTCTCATCGCCGACGCCGACCGCGAAGCCGTCGATGACGGCAACCGTCAGCGGCAGACGGATGTCGATCGTCGTGCCGGCGCCCGGCTGCGAATCAATGCTCAGCGTTCCGCGCAGCGATTCGACGTTGCGGCGCACGACGTCCATGCCGACGCCGCGTCCGGAGAGATCGGTCACTTCGCGCGCCGTGGAGAATCCGGGACGGAGCGTCATGTCCCGCAGTTCCTGGCGCGTCAGGCGATCGGGATCGATGCCGAGTGCGCGGCAACGCTCCGCGATGCGCGCGTCGTTGAGTCCCGCGCCGTCGTCGGCGATGCGGAAGACGATTCCGCCCGACTGATGCAGAGCCGTGATGCGAATCGTTCCGGCGGCGCTCTTGCCGGCGGCGACACGAACCTGCGGCTGTTCGATGCCGTGATCGATGGCGTTGCGGATCATGTGCGTGATCGGGTCTTTCAGCTGTTCGATCACGGTGGTGTCGACCTCGACGTCTTCGCCTTCGATGACGAGGACGACGCGCTTGCTTTGTGAAGCGGCGAGGTCGCGGACGATGCGGTGGAAGTGGCGGAGTGACGGTCCGACCGGCACGAGGCGAACGTTCATGATCGCTTCCTGCAGATCGAAGCTCAGTCGATCGAGCTCGCGCACGGCGTCGAGCGTTTTCTCGTCGCGCGTTTCTTCGATCAGCTGGCGCACGTTGCCGCGCGCCGTGGCGATCTCGCCGACGAGGTTGAGCATCCGATCGAGCTTGTCGATGCCGACGCGCAGATTGCGGACGACCTGCGTGTGCGAGCTCCGCGTGCTGGCAGCGGCGCGCGCCGGATCGATCGGCGTGGCATCCGCTCCCTTCGCCCACTCCGCCACGTGCTGCAGCAGCGCTTCCTGCACCTCGGTCAGCGCGCCGTTTCCGCTCACCGAACGGACGGAGATGTCGCGCAGCGCATCGACGACGTCGAGCAGCTGGCTGACACGCGCGGCGTTGGCATCGACACGTCCCTCGCGCATCCCTTCGAGCAGCTCTTCCATGACGTGTGCGAAGCGGGTCAGATCGTCGTACTGCAGACAGGCGGCGTTTCCTTTGAGCGTGTGGACGCCGCGGAAGATGTCGTGAAGCAGTTGATCGTCGTCGGGCGTCAGTTCGAGCCGGAGCAGTGACTGCTCGAGCTCGTTCAGGACGTCGTCGGTCTCGGCGACGAACGCGTCGACGAGCTCGCGGCGATCATCGTCGGTGATTGAAAAGTTGGTCATCAGATTTCCTTGCTGTACGCGCAGCCGTTACCGGTGTGGAAGAGGAGCTTGCGGCCACGCTGCCCGCCGGCCTGTTCGGCGACGATCGGAATGGCGAACCTGCTCAGAAACTCGCGAGCGACTTCGACGTTCTGCTCGCCGATCGACCGCCGCGCGCTGAAGGCGGTCATGACCGACGCGCCGCCGACGACTTTCGCGGCCAGGCGCGAGGTCGCCGCGCCCTGCGAGACCATCTGGTCGATGAGTTGTTCGATCGCGGTGTTGCCGTAGCGCGGGTCGGCGTGGCCGCGCAGCGGGTTGGTCGGCAACAGGTAGTGATTGATGCCGGCGATCATCGTTTTCGGATCCCAGAGGCAGACGGCGACGCAGGAACCGAGGATCGTCGAGACCAGCGATACGTCGCCGGTGACGATGAGTTGTCCCGGATAGAGGTAGACGCTCCGCGGCTTGTCCGCGGCGTTGATGATCTGGTCCATCGTTTCCGGGAAGTTCGTCATTAGCTCACCACCGCCAGCGCGCTGGCTTCGTGCAGATTCGCGCAATGGAGCGCGGTCGAGGCGTGGACGGCGAGGAGCTCGAACAGCTCGTGATCGACCGGCTGCAATCCCTGCTTGTGCTCGAGCAGGCGGAAGACGACGATCGCGCCGATGACGCGCTCTTCGATCTTCAGCGGGACGAGCGCGGTGAGCGCGTCTTCCTCGTAACCGGCGACGTCGTCGATGAAGAGCTCACCGGCGGCGATCCGCTTCACGATCTGCGCATGGCCGGAGTTGGCGCGATTGAGCCGCGCGGCGTCGACGCCGAACGATGCGACCATCCGGAAGTCGCCGGTCTCGGAGTCGGCTTCGAGAATGGCCACCTCTTCGGAGCCGATGAGGTTCACGACGATCTCCTGAATCGTTTCGAGAATCGTGCGGCGATCGACGCTGGAGTGCAGCTGATACGACGCGACGTACAGGTTCGAAAGGTTGCTGCTGTGGTGCTCGATCTGGTGGTACTGCGTGACGTACTTTTCGTTTTCCTGGGCGACGTCGTCGAACTTCGCACGGAGCCGGTCGAGCTCCTGCGTGGCGCCATCGCGCTCGCGTTTGGCGCTGGCCAGTTCGTTGAGCAGCTCGCTGCGCGCGGAGTTGAATGATGCAACCGCGGAACGGAGCTCTTCTCTCTGCTCGAGCACGTCGCGCGCTTCGATGATCTCGAGCTCGAGGCGGCGTTTGTCGCTCTCCAGCGCGGTCGACATGGCACGGAGTTTTTCGTTTTCGCGAAGGAGCGAGTGCGTGTACTGGCGCAGCTCGTCGCGGACGACGTCGATGTACGAACGGCCTTTCTCTTCCGCGCTCACGAGGCCACCTCTTCCGTGGTGCCGAGGTAGCTGCGCACTTTCGCGAGGAGCTCGATGGTGTTGATCGGCTTGGTGACGTAATCGGTGCAGCCGTTGGCCCAGCCGATCTCGACGTTCGCCGCTTCGCCGCGCGTCGTGACCATGATGATCGGGATGTTGCTGGTCGCTTCGTTGTTGCGGATCAGCCGGCAGGCGTCGAAGCCGCCCATCTTCGGCATGATCACGTCGAGCAGAATCAGGTCGGGAATGTGCTCCGATGCTTTGCTGACGGCTTCCTCGCCGTTCGAGGCCGTGACGAGGTCATACGGACCGTTCTTGAGAATGAACTTCTCCATCATCAAAATCGTGTTGGAGTCGTCGACAAGCAGGATCTTCTTTCGTTTCATACTTTCTCCTTTTCCCGGGATGAATCTGTGGTTGGACATGCGGGGGCGGCAGGCCGCCCGAAGTAGTAGCCCTGGACGAGGTCGATGCCGAGCGAGCGGACGGCGGCGAAGTCTTCCGCGGTCTCGATCCCTTCGGCGACCACGCGGCCGCCGAGCCGCGAGGCGAGCAGCACGATCGATTCGATGGCCGCGCGCAGATGCGGATTGCGGCTGCAGCCGTCGACGAAGTAGCGATCGATCTTGAAGAGATCGGGACAGACCTCGATCAGCATCCGGTGGTTCGAGTAGCCGAGGCCGATGTCGTCGAGTGCGATCCGAACGCCGAGCGCTCGCAGGCGATCGAGTGCGCCGAAGAACGCGTCCGCGTCGCGGAAGCGCTGGTGCTCGACGATCTCCAGAACGATCCGCGAGATCTCGATGTGTTGCGCGTAGCAGTTCTCGGCGAGGAACGCGGCGAAGTGATCGTCACGCTCGAGCGTCGAGGCGTGGACGTTGATCGAGATCGCCGGCGAGCCGGGAACGTTCGAAGCTGCCTTCAGCGCCGCGGCGACACAGGCACGATCGACTTCGGTTTCCTTGCCCTTGCGGCGGACGTATTCGAAGAGGACGTCGGCGCGCTCGACGTTCGAGCCTTTGCAGCCGCGCGAGAGCGCTTCAAGCGCGAAGAGCATCGACTGTCCATCGACGATCTCGAAGATCGGCTGGAAGAGAATCGTCAGACCGCCCGGCGCGAGCAGATCCTGAAGAAGCGTGCGGCGGGTCACCGCGCATCTCCGGTCAGGCGATAAACGGCGGCGGCGATGTCGGGAAGCGGAATCGGTTTCTGGAGGAACGCGTCGGCGCCGAGAGCACGCGCGCTGCGCTGAATTTCCGGCGCGGCGTACGCGGTGAGGATGATGACTCTCGTGCCGCGCGAGTGATGGCGGACGAAGCGGAGTATCTCCAGCCCTTCGACCGCGTAACTCCACGACAGGCGCAGGTCGGCGATGACGAGCGCGTAGCGCGAGGTGACGATCAGCGCCTGCGCTTCTTCAAGCTCGCGGGCGCAGTCAACTTCGAATCCTTCGGCGGAGAAGTACTTGAGCAGTGCTTTCCGTACGACCAGTTCGTCTTCGACGACCAGTAGTCGGGGCGTCTGGTGAGCGTGTGCGAGTTGCGTCATGCCGGACGCTTATCGCAATGGTGGTACCGGTGGTCGAGGTCGCTTGATCAGCGACGCAACACGCTTATTTACAGTAAGTTACGGGTGTGTCACCGGTTACGGAACCTGCGCGGATTTCGAATTTTCGAACACGGTTTTCGAATCTTTGGGCAGCGCGATGCGGTGCTTCCGCATCTTGTAATACAGCGTGTTCCTCGTGACGCCCAGCCGTTTCGCGGCGCGCTCGACGTTGCCATCTTCTTCCTTCAGGGCACGCGTGATGTGGCGCGCTTCGACGTCGGTGAGCGTGAGGCGCGAATCATCCGTCGCGGTATCGCTCGATCCCTGGCCGAAGCGCAGGTCGCCGCGGCGAATCTCGTTGCGATCGCTGAGCAGCAGCGAGCGTTCGAGCACGTTTTTCAATTCGCGAATGTTGCCGGGCCACGAGTACTCCTGCAGCGCGCGCACGCCGCTCTCCGCGAGACTCGCGCCGGGACGTCCGAGCTCGTGCGCGACGCGCGCGAGGATGTCGGCGGCCAGCACTTCGATGTCTTCGACGCGCTCGCGCAGCGCGGGCAGATGCAACACGATCGTGCTGATGCGGAAATAGAGGTCCTCGCGAAAGCGATGGCTGCGCACGAGCAGATTCATGTCGTGATGCGTTGCCGCGACTAGGCGAACGTCAGCCGTTCGATCTTTGACGTCACCGAGTCTGCGGAAGCGTTTCTCTTCGAGCACCTTCAGCAATTTCGGTTGGACCTGCGGATCGACGTCGCCGATCTCGTCGAGAAAGAGCGTGCCGCGATGGGCGAGGTCGAGCAGTCCCTGCTTCGCCTGCACGGCGCCGGTGAATGCACCTCGTTCGTGGCCGAAGAGCTCCGACTCGAGAAAGTCTTTCGAGAGTCCGGCGCAGTTGAGATCGACGAACGGTTCCTGGTGGCGGCGTCCGTTGCGATGCAGCCAGTTGCCGAGGATGCCTTTGCCGGTGCCGGTCTCCCCCTGAATGAGAATCGGGCGATCGGTAGAGACGACTTTCTGCACGTCGCTTTCGAGCTGCTTGATCCGCGCACTCGTCCCGATGAACGGGTCGAGCACGTCGCGCGATTCTTTCTTGCGATCGGCCTGATCGGCCTGGCGGCTGCGCTGCGTGTCGAGGGTGCGATTGAGAATGACGAGCAGTGTCGGCAGCTCGACCGGCTTCGTCAGGAACTGCTCGGCCCCTTCTTTGATCGCGCTCACCGCGAGCTCGACGCTGCCGTGCGCGGTGAGGACGATGACGGCGACCGACGCATCGATCATCTTGAATTGCGGCAGGAGATCGAGCGCCGTGCAGTCGCGCAGCTGATAGTCGAGGATGATCGCGTCGGGGCGTTCTTTGCGCGCCTGCGACAGTGCGCTGGCGCGATTGTCGGCGTCGCTGACTTCGAATCCGGCGCCGGTGAGAAACCGGCGGATGGCCATGCGGATCGACGGCTCGTCGTCGACGACCAGAATTCGATTGCGCGTCATCGGGGATTCTCTTCGATCGGCAGGAGCAGCGTGATCATACCGCCGCCTTCCGGACGGTTCGACGCGGAGATCCGGCCGGAGTGTTCCTGCACGATGCGCTGCACGATCGAGAGTCCGAGTCCGGTGCCGCCGTCGCGACGCGTGAAGAACGGCTCGAAGACGCGATCGAGATCGTTCGCCGCGAAACCGTCACCGCGGTCTTCGACGCGATACTCGATCCACGAACGCCCTGCATGTTCGACGAGCGAATGCGAGATGAGGACTTCGCCGCCGGCCGCGGAATGCTGCACGGCGTTGTCGATCAGATTCTCGAACACCTGGCGAAGCCGCGAGCGATCCATCAACAGCGTCGGCACTTCGCCATTCAGCACGTTCTTCAACGTGACGTGCGCGGCGCGCGCCGCCGACCCGCGGCTGAGAATCGCTTCGTCGACGACGTCGGTGACGTTGCCGCGCTCGATCGTGAGCGCGGGCGGCTTGCCGTATTCGAGCAGCTCCTTCATCAGATGGATGAGACGATTCACTTCGCGCCGCAGCGTGTCTCCGCATTCCTGATACTCGGGACGCGACAACTCTTCGTGATACGCGTCGAGCGTCGCGGAGATGCCGAACAGCGGATTGCGCACTTCGTGCGCGACGCCGGCGACGAGCGTTCCCATCGCCGACATCGTCTCGCTGCGGCGCAGCGATTCCTGCAGCTCGACGATGCCGGTGATCTCCCACAGCACGAGGATGAAGCGCTGCGAGTCTCCGCCCGGCGTCTGGAAATGTTCGATGGTGAGATCCCACGTGCGACCGTCGGCATCTTTGGTGTGCGAGACGGTGCCGGAGCCTTCGCCGGCGATGTACGAGACGAGCTGCGCTGCCGTCTGCCACGGTTCGCCGCCGCCGATCTCGCCGATCATCCTGCCGGCGATCTCACTCTCGGAAAGGTTGCTGAGTGCGAGCGCCGCGCGGTTGACGCGAACGATCGTGCCGTTTCTCTCCGTGACGAGAATCGGCGTGTGGACGGTGTCGAAGGTTTGCTGCCATTCGGCGGCGGAGCGCTCGAGCTCGCGCTGCAGACGTTTCTGTTCCGTGATCTCGACGCCGGTGCAGACGAGGAACGGCTCGCCTGCGATCTCGATGCGGCTGCCGTTGAGGAGAAAGTGCCGCTCCTCGTTCCCGCTGAGTCGCGCCTCGACCTCGCCATGGCCGGTCGCGAACGCCTGATCGACTCGCGCGGCGACGAGGGGGCGATCGTCCGGATGAATGAG
>JAOBAU010000201.1 GCA_025463165.1 Acidobacteriota bacterium
GTTCGATCCGCCCGCTCCGACGTCGCGCACGCCGGTCTACGCGCACATTCGGATGACGACGTCGCAATGCGCGCTGGCGTCGACGAACGTGACGCGCAATGGCCGGATCATCAGCGTCACGCTCATCAGCAATCCGGACGTCTGCTATGAGATCCCTGCCCTTCATCCGCTCGAGACGACCGTCGATCTCGGCGCGGTGCCGCCCGGAATCTACGACGTCGTCGTCAGCCGCGATGCGCTGCTGCTCGGGCTCGCCGAAGCGACGCTGACGGTGAAGGAAACCGCGCCGTCCTTCGAGGTGCGGCCGAATGCGATCACGAGCAGCGAGACGATCCGCATCGCCGGCGACGCATTGACGACCTGCAATCCGACATGCGATCCGGTCACCGTGCGATTCGGCGATCAGACCGCGAACGTCGTGAGCATCTCCGCGAATGAAGTGAGCGTAATTCCGCCTGCACTCGATCCCGGCACGTACGACGTCACCGTTTCGCACGGCGGGATTGCTCGCACGTCGACGGCCGCGTTCCGTGTCGAGCGCTATGGCGAGACGAAACCCGACCGAGCGTTTTACGAGCGCATCCTCTTCCCCGTCTTTCTCGGCGGACCGGGTTCGTTCGGCGCGCAATGGCGGACGGACGCGTCGCTGCACAACGGCGCCAGCTTTCCCTGGGCACCGTCGAACGGCTCGATTTTCCTCATCGGCTGTTTTCCGATCTGCGATTTCCGTCCGCAGGCAAATGCCGACGTCACCATCACGAGCAGCGACGGCAGTACGCCGGCCGGTCTCGTCGAATGGGCGCCGCGGCAGGCGGCGGCGCTTGCAGACTTCGGACTCATCGTCCGCAATGTTTCGATCAGTACGACGGACCTCGGCACCGAGGTGCCTGTCGTGCGCGAGAAAGATCTGTTCGCGCGTCCTTTCAGTCTGCTCAACGTTCCAACGTCGCCGCAGTCGCGGATCACGCTGCGCATTTTCGACGTTGAAGGAACACGGCGGATCAACCTCCGCATCTATGCGGTACGGAAGAACCGCAACTCCGAATTGTTCGTCGATCAGCCTTTCACGCTGACCGCGCAATCGTCGCTTCTCGGCGGAGGGATGTGGGTGGCGAACGATCTCCTGGCGCTCTTCCCGACTCTTGCGAATCAGGGACCGCTGCGCATCGAGATCGCGCCCGAGAGTCCGAGCGACGTCCGTTCGCTGTGGGGCTTCGTTTCCGTGACGAACAACGAGACGCAGCACGTGACGGTGATCTCGCCGCGGTGAGGGCGGCGTATCCTCCGGCTCATGCGGCGAGTTCTGTGTACAGCGATGGTCCTGATCGTCAGCTGCAACTATTCGCCGATGCATTCGCTCGCACCGGCCGATGCGCCGGTGGCGAGCGAGCGCGATCTTTCGGGCTCGTGGTGCTTCACCTCCGGCACGTCGCGGCAGTTCGGCACCGGCGCGAGCATTCCGTTCATTCCGCAATCCGATCTGCACGACGAGTCGCCGATCACGCTGCGCTACGACGGCAACGTGATCGTCACCGACTACACGTCGCGCGACGGCACGCCGAAGCAGTACACGTACGACCTCGCGAAGTCCGACGCGCGCTGGCAGGATGGGAAGCTCGTCGCGCATCCCGGCGCGCCTGGCAATCCGTTCGGCTGGTATCACTCGACCAGCGAAGCGAAAATCTATCGCCTCGCGGACGGCCGGCTGGTGATGACCGCATCGACGACCGACAGCGGTCTGGCGTGCGCGCTCGTGCCGTATCGCGAGAAGAACGAATCGGTGCTCGTGCTGCGGCCGGCGACGAAGGGCTGCCCCGCGCGCGGCTAAGACGATATCCTCCCGCGGATGAACAACCGCTTCCGCAATCCGCGGCCGCTTCGTCTCGCCGGAGACGAAATGGCAGACGCGCTGGAGACGATCGATCTCAACGGCATTCCGGTCGTTGATGACTTCACGGTGCAGCTCCGGGAAGTCGACGACGAGCACGGCTCGCACGTCGATTTCGTCAGCGCGTCGCACGGCCTGCTCACGACCTTTCCGGCATGGGATCACGCCGAGCGCGATCTCCGCCACTTCAATCCGACCGACGTGCCGCTCGGCACGCTCGAACAGCCGTACGAAGACGCGGACGACGAATGGCGCATCGTCATCTTCGCGAAGCACGCGTACGTCTACGTCTTCGAAGCCGACGCGCCTCGCGCGCAGTCATTCCCGCGATTCTTTCGCGTCACCCGCGATCGCTACTTCGAACAGTGGGCGCAGCTGCTGGCGCTCTTCAATCCGGCTACGGAGCTCGACGCTTGACGCGCTTCGATGCGGCGTCGCGCCGCGCCGCGCACGCCGTCGTCGATGCGCTCTTCGATCACGTTGAGCACATCGACGAACGAAAAGTCGTCGACTGGAAACCGGCCGCGGAGCTCCGCGAGCTCGTGCGCATCGGCGATGGCGGCGGGGAGCTGACGTCGACGATCCGTCCGCTGCTCGACTACGCCATTCAGCTTCATCATCCGTCGTACATGGGCCATCAGGTCTGCCCGCCCTTTCCGACCGCGGTGCTCGCCGATCTGCTGATCTCGACGCTCAATCAGTCGACGGCGGTTTGGGAGATGAGTCCGATCGGCACCGTCGTCGAACAGGAAGTCGTTCGCTGGCTCGCCGATCGTGCCGGCTATCCCACCGAGTCCCTCGGCACCGCGGTGTCGGGCGGTTCGGCGGCGAATCTTACCGGACTGCTCGCCGCCCGCGCGCGCTTCAACGCCGAGCATAGCGGCGCGAAACGGCCGCTCATCGTCTGCGGCGGCGACGCGCACTACTCGATCGCGCGCGCCGCTTCGATCATGGGCATTCCGGTCAGCGATGTGCTGAAGATCGCGACCGACGAGCAGCATCGGATGGACGTCGATGCGCTCGCCGAAATGCTGCAGGCGATTGATGCACGTGATGACGTCGCGGTGCTGGCGATCGTCGCGACGGCTGGCTCGACGGCGACCGGCGCGTTCGACAGTTTGCGCGAGCTCGCCGAGCTGCGCGATCGGCATCGCACGTGGCTGCACGTCGACGCCGCGCACGGCGCGTCGGTGCTGCTGAGCGAACGGCTGCGTCATCTCGTCGACGGACTCGATCGCGCCGATTCATTCGCGTGGGATCCGCACAAGATGATGTGGATGCCGCTCTCGCTCGGGATCATCCTCGTGCGCAACGGCATCTGGCTGCGGCGCGCGTTCGAAGCGGATGCGCCGTATCTCTTCAACGCCGAGCGCGCCAGCGACAACATCGGCGAGCTGACCATTCAGTGTTCCAAACGCGCCGATGCGATCAAGCTCTGGCTGACGCTGCAGACCGACGGCGCGGCCGCGATCGCCACCGCACTCGAAAAAGTCACGGACGTCACGCGGCATCTTTACGAAGTGGTGAAAGCCTCCGATGACTTCATCGCGATGCACGAGCCCGACTTCAACATCTTCTGCTTTCGCCATCGCAGCGATGACGCCACGAACGCACGGCTGCGCGAAGCGCTGATCCGCAGCGGCGAAGCGTGGATCACGTCGACGGTGCTCAAAGAGCAGCGCGTGCTGCGCGTCACGCTCATCAATCCGGCCACGGAGCACGAGCACGTCGAGCGGATGCTGGCGTCGCTGCGCGCGCTCGTATGAAGCTGCGCATCGTGCTCGTCGAGCCGCGCGAAGCCGGCAACGTCGGCGCCGCCGCGCGTGTGATGAAGAACTTCGGCTTCGATGAGCTCTGGATCGTCGGCGAACATCCCGAACTGCTGCCCGTCGCAATCTGGTGGGGGAGCGGAGCCGATGACGTGCTCGCCGCCGCCCGTTTCGCGCCGACGCTGCAACAGGCGCTCGGCGATGCGCGGATCACCGTCGCAACAACGGCGATGCGCGGACGGACATCGATCGCCGATCTCGATCCGTCATCGACCGCGCGGCTCTTCGCCGAGCTTGGTGACGACGACACGATGGCGATCGTCTTCGGCCGTGAAGACAGCGGCCTGACACGCGACGAGGTCGTGCTCTGTCAGCGCGCCGCGTCGATTCCGACGAACCCCGCATTTCCGACGATGAACCTCGCGCAATCGGTCGGCGTGTTTTGCTACGAGCTGTCGACGGTCGAGCGCCGTGCTTCCGAACGTATTCGCCCGCCGGCCGCGCTGACGGAACGGCTGCACGAACGCGCGGAAGCATTGTTGCTGGAGGTTGGGTTCCTGCAGGAAAGTAATCCGAGCCGCATTTACGAGGAGCTGCGCGCGATCGCCGGTCGCGCCGATCTCGACGAGCGCGAGACGACGGTGCTGCTGGGGATTTTGCGGCAGGTGGAGTGGGCGCTCAGGCACGAGGTATGAGGCATGGGGCATGAGTAAAAACAGGCGCAATCCGGCGGCTCTTACTCATGCCTCATCACCCATGCCTCGCGCCTCGCCCTCAATGCATCGCGTGGGACTTATTCAAACACTCCCCGATCATTTCGATGAATCGTTCGAGATCGAACGGTTTGAGGATGGCGTTGCAGACCGCTTCGGCCGGGATCTTGTCGACGCCGCGTTTGCCGGCTGCGGTGAAGACGATGATGTGCGGCCGTCCGCCATCGGTGTATCGCTCGCCGATCTTCTCGATGAATTCGTAGCCGTTCAGCTTCGGCATCATCAGATCGAGCAGGATCAGATCGATCGAGCCATCCGCCGCCTGCAGGCGATCGAGTCCCGCCGCGCCATCCTCGGCCAGTTCGACGTCGAATTTCATCCGCTTCAGCACTGCCTGAAGCAGTACTCGGATGGCGAGGTCGTCGTCAATGACCAGGATCTTTCGTCCAGTTCCGTCGATTTTCATCGTGACTTACAGAAGACGAAATGCGAAATGCATACCGGGCTGAAGCTTGCCCCGCAAGAGTAAGGCATCGTCCGACAGCGTGCAATGGTGGAAACCCCTCATATTTTCCGATTTCGCCCGTGGGTGCGGCGGGCGGGCTTTTCCATTATCGCAGTCGCTGCCGTCATTACGGCGACAATTCTGCTGTCTCTGGCAATTTTTCCATCTGCCCGGTACGGCTGGCTCGGCGAACGCTTCGTATGGGTGTACATCGGGACGCTCTGGCTCGGCGGTTTGAAGGTCTGGACGGGCACTCGCCGTCCGGTCGCCGAGGTTGATGAGAGGGGAGTCGTGCTCCGGCCGCTGCACCAGTTTCGCGAGCGGCGGTTTGCGTGGGACGCAATTCGCGGGACGGAGCAGATGCTCGGCGGCGATCGGCTGATCGTCTACTTTAATACGCATCGCGGCATGCGTTTCGTCGCGCTGAACCTGAATCTGGTGAAAGGACGGCGCGACTTTCTGACGTTGCTCGATGCCAGGCTCACCGCACGCGGGTTCGTCGAGAAAACCGTGGACCGTTCGCGATATCTTTCCGCGCCGAACGATGACCGCAAAATCTGAGATCGAGAAGCTGCGCAAAGAGCTCCTTCGCCACGAACGGCTCTACTACATCGAGCATCAGCCCGAGATCAGCGACTACGATTTCGATCAGCTGCTGAAACGGCTCGCGGAGCTGGAAGCGAAGCATCCCGAGCTCGCCGATCCGAACTCGCCGACGGTCCGCGTCGGCGGTGCGCCGATCGCCGCCTTCCCGCCGGTCACACATCAGCCGCGGATGATGTCGATCGACAACGTCTACTCGCTCGAAGAACTCCGTCAATGGGACGACCGTGTCAAACGCGGCCTGGGCATGGAGTCGGTCGAATACGAAGCAGAGCTCAAGATCGACGGAGTCTCCATCTCGCTGCTGTATGAAAAGGGTGAGCTCGTGCGCGCAGCAACGCGCGGCGACGGCACCACCGGCGACGACGTCACGCCGAACGTTCGCACCGTGCGCACGCTGCCGCTCAAGATCCCTGCGAAGTACGACCGCCTCGAGGTGCGCGGCGAGATCTATATCGCCAGCGCCGACTTCGCGAAGATGAACGCGCAGCTCGAAGAAGCGGGCAGCGAACCGCTCGCGAATCCGCGCAACGCGGCAGCAGGCGCGCTGCATCAGAAAGATCCGCGCCTCGTCGCCGCGAAACGCCTTAGCGCCTTCGTCTATCAGCTCGTCTCCGCCGACGATGTTCGCGTCGCGTCGCAGTCGGCGGCGTACGACATCCTCGAGCAGCTCGGGCTGCCGCTCAATCCGCAGCGCGGCGTCTTCGCCGACATCGGCGCGGTCGAAGCGTTCATCGGTGAATGGCACGAGCATCGTCACGACCTCGGCTTCGAGATCGACGGCATCGTCATCAAGGTCAATCGCCGCGACGAACAGCAGGAGCTCGGCGCCACTTCGAAAGCGCCGCGATGGGCGGTCGCATACAAGTACCCGCCCGAAGCGGCGCAGACGATCGTCCGCGGCATCAATCTTTACGTCGGCCGCACCGGCGCCGTGACGCCGGTGGCGATGTTCGATCCGGTACGCATCGGCGGGACGAAAGTCGTCAACGCGTCGCTGCACAACTTCGATGAGCTGGCGCGCAAAGACGTCCGCATCGGCGACTCGATCGTCGTCGAAAAAGGCGGCGACATCATTCCGAAGGTCGTCAACGTGTTGACGGAGCTGCGGCCGCCCGACGCGGAAGCGTTCGTCGCGCCGGAGAACTGTCCGATCTGCAACGAGCCGCTGCATCGTTTCGAAGAGGAAGTGGCGATCCGCTGCATCAATCAGGGATGTCCGGCCATCGTGCTGCAATCGATCACGCATTTCGGCTCCCGCAAGGCGATGGATATCGAAGGACTCGGTGCGCAACGCGTGCAGTCGATGCTCGACGCGGGGCTGATCACCGATTACGCATCGATCTACGAGCTGAGCGCAGAAGACGTCGCGAAGCTCGATCGGATGGGGGAGAAGTCGGCGGCGAAACTGCTCGAAGAGATCGAGAAGTCGAAGACGAAGGAGCTGGCGCGTTTCATCTTCGGCATCGGCATCCGGATGATCGGCGAGCGCGCGGCGAAGTTGCTGGCGGATCGCTTTCAGTCGATCGATGCGCTGATGGATGCGACGACCGAGCAGCTCATCGACGTGCAGGAGGTCGGGCCGCGCGTCGCGGAATCGATCACCTTCTATTTTTCGGTTCCCGCGAACCGCGAGCGGATCGAAAAAATGAAGCGGCTCGGCGTTTCACCGAGTCACGACGTCATCGAGCGCGGCGATCGGCTGGCCGGCAAAAGCGTCGTCGTGACCGGAACGCTCAATCGCTACACGCGCGACGAGATCCACGCGCTGATCGAACGCGAAGGTGGAAAACCGTCGAGCTCGGTGTCGTCGAAGACCGGCTATCTCGTCGCCGGCGAAGCCGCCGGCTCGAAGCTGGAGAAAGCGCGCTCGCTCGAAGTCGAAGTGCTCAGCGAAGACGAGTTTCTCGCGCTGATCGGGATCGAATGAGCGAGAGCGCGCCGGTCGGACAGGCGGCGGCGGCCTCGCGTACGTCGCCGAGCAGCGACATCGACACGGCGTTGTGGCGGACGACCACGCGCCCGTTTTCGCGCGCGAAGCAGCCGGGCGCCGCATCCACGCAGACGTTGCAGTTGATGCATTTCCGGTCGATGTTGCAGCGGTATGCCATGGCCGCCTGAACATGCGCATTTCGAGCCAGCGTTTTCTCGCGATCCTGACGACGGTCGTCGTCATCGCGCAGCTGTGGCTGGCGTGGCGCTACTTCGGATTCCTCACCGGCGACGACGTGGAAGTGCTCGCCGAGGGGTTTCATCGAGCGCTTCGGTTTCCGTACGCGGCGTGGGATATCCGCTGTCTCTTCGTTCCTGATTTTTTCGTGTCGCCGATGATTCGCATCGGCTCGCTGCTCGGACTCGAGTCGACGCGCGCGCTGGCGTGGATCGCGACGCTGCCGTTCATCGCGCTGACGGCGGCTACGGTTGTGCTCGTGCATCAACTAGCGCTCCAAATCCCTCTCCCTGCGGGAGAGGGTGCCCGAAGGGCGGGTGAGGGGCCAGGCGATCCGGCAACGCTCCCCTCACCCGGCGCTTCGCGCCACCCTCTCCCGGATGGGAGAGGGTGGCAGGCCGCGTTCGCCGCGACGATCTTCGCTCTCCATTGGATCCCGCTCGGCTTCGGCTCGACCGTCTATCCGCGCACGCTCGCGATGTTCTGCATCGTCGCGGCGGCGCTCATCGCCGAACGTCGTCCGTTCCTCGCCGGCGTGCTGGTCGGACTCGCATTCGCCGATCGCTTCAGCGAGATCATCTTCCTCGTTCCGATCCTCTGGATCGCGCGACGCCAGTGGCTGCGCATCATCGCCGGCGCTGCGATCCCGATCGTCCTGTTCTCCGGCGTTTATGACTGGGTGACGTGGGGCGCGCCGTTCAGCAGCGCGATGAAGTTCGCGCGGCTGACGCTCGTCGCGCCCGACTTCGCGTCGCGCGTGAAGTATCAGGCGCCGTGGTGGTATCTCGCGAACATCGTTCGCTGGTGCGCGCCGACGATGCTGCCGCTGCTCTGGATTGCGCGCAAGCGCACGCCGTGGACGTTCATCATTGTGCCGCTCGTCGCGCTCTCCGCGATTCGGCACAAGGAAGTTCGCTACCTCGAGGTGATGATTCCGTTCCTCGCGATCGGCGCGGGAATCGGTGCGGCGATGTTGTGGCAATCGCGTCGGAAGCTCGCCATCGGGCTGGTGGCGATCTCGATCGCGTGGCATCTGTCCGGCCTTCGCTACCACGCGCGCAAGACGATGCCGGCGATGCGCGCGGCGGAAATGCTCGGCGCCGATCCGTCGGTGTCGACGGTGACGCTGAATCAGATTTGGGCGTATGGCGATCGGCTGTATTTCGGCGAGCGGATGGCGGTGCGCGACGTCGGGACGCCGATCGATCCGGCCCGCTTCGCGCTCGGGCTGCAGAACACTGATGCCGTTGCCATGGCGGAGACCGATCTCGATCCGCCGCTCGTCGAGGCGCTGCGAAAGGAGAACTTCGTGGCGGTGAAGACGTTCCGCGACGGGCCGGCGAAAGCGGTGGTGGTTTTCCGGCGGGCGCGTTAATCCATCAGCTTGCGGTACTTCGGATCGAGCGCGTCGATCAAACCGTCGCCGAGGAAGTTCAAGCCCATCACCGCCAGCATGATCGCGGCGCCGGGGAAGATGGCGAGGTGATTGGCGAGGCCGAGGTAGCGGCGGCCGGACGTCAGCATCGCGCCCCACGATGGCGTTGGCGGTTGCACGCCGAGTCCGAGAAACGACAGCGCGGCCTCGGAGAGAATCGCGCCGGCCAGACCGAGGGTCGCCATCACGATCACCGGATTGATGACGTTCGGCAGGACGTGCAGCACGATCACGCGCGGCGATTTCGCGCCGAGCGCTTTCGCGGCGGTGACGTACTCCATCTCGCGCACTTTCAGCACCTGGCCGCGCACGAGCCGCGCGTAACCGACCCAGCCGATCGTCGACAGCGCGAGGATGACGTTGTTCAGACTCGGACCGAGCACCGCGACGAGCGCGATGGCGAGGAGGATTCCGGGAAAGGCGAGGAGGATGTCGGTGAGCCGCATGATGAGCGTGTCGGCGATGCCGCCGAAGTAGCCGGCGATCGCGCCGAGCGAGATGCCGATCAGCGACGCGATGAAGACGACCGAGAAGCCGACGCGCAGCGACACGCGCGCGCCGAACACGATGCGCGAGAAAACATCGCGGCCGAGGTCATCGAGGCCGAGGAGATGTTCGTGCGACGGAGGCTCGAGCCGCCGCGAAGTGTCCTGCACGTCGGGATCGAACGGAGCGATCAGCGGCGCCGCGATGGCGATGACGATCAACGTGACCGTGAGCAACAGTCCCGCCGAGAAGGCGAAGTTCTTGAGGAGGCGCTTCGCGTTCTTGTTCATTCGAGCTTGATCCGCGGATCGACCACTCCGTACAACAGATCACTCAGAAAATTCACCAGGATGTACGTCAGCGCGATGACGAGAATCGACGCCTGCACCTGCGGGTAATCGCGCGTCGAGATTCCCTGAATGAGCAGCCGCCCGAGGCCGGGCCACGAGAAAATTTGCTCGGTAATGATCGCGCCGGTCAGCAGCGATCCGAACTGCAGCGCGAGCACGGTAATCACCGGAATCAGCGCGTTTTTCAGCGCGTGACGAAAGATCGCTTTCGTTCGTGTCGCACCCTTCGCGATCGCCGTCGTCACATACAACTGTCCCAGCTCCTCGGCCACGCTGACGCGGATCATGCGCGTCAGGATTGCGGCGAGCGCGAGTCCCATCGTGACCGACGGCAGCACGAGCGATTTCAGTCCTTCATCGCGGCCGGAGACGGGAAACCATTCGTGATTGATGGCGAACGCGATGATGAGCAGCGGTCCGAACCAGAAGCTCGGCATCGACACGCCGATCAGCGCGAAGAATCGCGCGACGTTGTCGATCCAGGAGTTTCGATAAATCGCCGAGATCATCCCGAGCGGAAACGCGACGAGCAGTGCGACGAACATCGCTCCGAACGCGAGCTGAATCGTCGCCGGGTAACGCTCTTTGATCTCGGCCGCGACGCTTTCGTTCGTCCGGAATGAGCGGCCGAGGTCGCCGTGCGCGAGGCGGCTGAGATAGTGAACGTATTGCTTCCACAGCGGCTCATCGAGTCCGAGCGCCTTGCGCACCGCCACGATGTCCTCGGGGCGCGCATTCTCGCCCGCGATCTGCGCCGCCGGATCGCCGGGGATCAGATGGATGAGCGAGAAGACCAGCGTCAGGATGCCAAGCGTGATCGGCACCATCTGCAGCAGTCTTCGGATGATGTACTGCGTCATGCGCTATTCGCGGCTGTGCAAACTCTGTGTCATGCGCCGGCCAGCTCCTGTTTCCCGGTGAAGTTCCAGCCGCCGATCTTCACCGTCGGAGCGAGCGTCCCGCCAAAATGATTGAACCACGTCCCGACGCGGCGCCGCTCGCTCGTGAGTCCTTCGATGCGGCCGAATGCTTCGACCATCGATTCGGTCCAGCGCAGATTCGGGAGGCGCGCGACCACTTCACCGTCGCGAATGAGGAACGTGCCGTCGCGCGTGGTGCCGGTCATCTGCGCGATTCGCGGCTCGAGCAGTCCGTTGACGTAGTTGAAGCGCGTGACCCAGATGCCGTGCTTCGTCGAACGGATGAGCTCTTCGCGCGTGGCGTCGCCGCCTTCCATGGCGAGGTGAAATGCGACGCCGTGATCGGAAGAGCCGAGGTGCCAGGTGTTCGCGGTCGGCTCGAGAGCGAGTCGATCGGCGTACGCCTTGTCGACGACCGGCGTGCGAATCACTCCGCGCTCGATGAGTGCAACGCGACGCTTCGGCAGACCTTCGAGGTCGAACGGAAACGGCATGAACGAATCGTCGGTCGAGTCGTCGACGAGCGTGAAGTTCTCGCCGAGCAATTTTTCGCCGAGATGATTCACGAAGAAGGATGAGCCGTCGTCGAACGAGCTGCCGCTGAACGCGATCATGTTCAGCCACTCGAGCACTTCAGCGAGCGCCGGCGGTTCAAGAATGACGTCGAACGCGCCCGGCTGCAGATCGTCGGCGACGCCTGCCTTCAATGTTGCTTTGAACGTTGCTTCATCGCCGAGAGCACGCACGTCGACGTCATCGAAGTGGCGCGCGAGCGACGTTGCGTAACCGGACTCGCCGCCGCGAATGGCGATGACCGTCGCGTCGGCGGAGCTCATCGTCGCGTAACGGCGAACGCCATGTGTATTCGCGCAGGCGACCGACGAGCCGCCGGTCGCATACGAACCGGCGAAGTGCACGCCGGCGTCGCGGCCGCGATCGAACATCTCGCGCAGCGCGCGCGCTTTCGCGATCGGCGAGACCGCGGCGGTTTTCGGGTCGAAGGTGTTCAACAGCGGCGTCGGCTCATTGCCGCGATAAAGCCCGGAGAAGTTCAACAGCGGACCGGCGTGCTTCGCCGCTTCGTGCGCAAGTAGCGCTGCGTTCGCGATTCCTTCATCGTCGAATGAAGACGTCGAAGCGACGCCCATGCAACCATCGACGATCACGCGCAACGTCAGCGCCGCGCTGATCTCCGACATGTTCTGGTGCACGCCGGAGTTGGCGAAGCGGCTGATGTTCTGATCGGTCGAGATGAACGTCGCGTCGGCCTCCGGCGTGTTGGCGGCGGTCAGCGCGCGATCGAGGATGGTTTCGCTGTCGTGTTGGCTGCGCACGCGTTATCCCATTTCCACGTTTCGAAAACGCGCCGCCGGCGCTCCGTGTGCGACGCGCATCGTCTGCATCGGATCGCCCTTGCCGCAGTTCGGCAAGCCCCAGACCTGCCAGCTCGCGCGATCGGCGACGGCGTCGCACGAGCGCCAGAAATCGGGAGTCGTGCCGGTGTAGAGCGGATTGCGGAGGAGGCGTCCGAGGCGGCCGTTCTCGATCTCCCAGGCAACTTCGCAGCCGAACTGGAAGTTGAGCCGGAGATCGTCGATCGACCACGACTTGTTCGTGTCGATGAAGATGCCGCGTTTCGTGTCGGCGATGATGTCGGCGAGCGGCGTCGTGCCCGGCTCGAGATTGATGTTCGTCATCCGGATGATCGGGATTCGCGCGGCGCTCTCGGCGCGTACCGTGCCATTCGATTTGCGGCCGATCGACGGCGCGGTGTCGCGGCCGGTGAGATAGCCGACGAACATCCCTTTGTCGATGAGATGAAAGCGCTGCGCCGGCACGCCGTCGTCATCGAAACCGAATGAGCCGATGGCGCCGGGGAGCGTCGCGTCGGCGACGATGTTGACGAGCTCGGAGCCGTAACGAAAGTTGCCGAGCATCGACGGCTGCAGGAACGAGCCGCCGGCGAGCGAGATCTCGAGTCCCATGGCCCGATCGAGCTCGGTCGGATGGCCGCACGATTCGTGGACCTGCAACGCGAGCTGCGAGGAGCCGACGATCAGATCGAAGCGGCCGGCCGGCGCTTTCGGCGCGGTGAGCAACGCGATCGCTTCGTCGCGAACCAGCAGCGCTTTCGACGGGAGATCGAGCCGCTCGATGAACTCCCATCCCGCCGCCTGAAAGTCGCCGCCGAACGGATTCGGATACGTGCGCCGTTGAAACTCGCCGTCGTGAATGGCGTTCACTTCAATGCCGCCGCCCATTTCGGTCGTCGTCTGTTCGAGCCAGCTGCCTGCGGTCGACGCGAAGAGTTTCTCCTGTCGATACGAGGAGAGATCGCCGGTGACCTGATGGATGCGCGCGTCGCCGCGAATCGGATCTGTCGCGCCGAGGATATGGTCGATTTTCTTTTCGAGCGGGATCGACCAGGGATCGATGTCGTAGGTCGATGACCACGTCGCGACGTGCGGCTCGAGCTCGCTCAAGGTCACGGTTTCGGTCGACGCAATGTTGCTCGCCTCGGCCACTTCGAGCGCGCGTTGCGCGGTCAATCGCAACGATTCCTCGGAGACATCCGAGGACGCCGCGAAGCCCCAGCCGTTTCCGACGAGCACGCGCACGCCGATGGCGCGATCGACGTCCGATGAGAGGTTGTCGACTTCACCATTGCGCACGCGAACGTCCTGATGATGCGTGGCGGTGAAGCGAACGTCCGCATAGCGGAGAGCGGGGTCCTTCAATGAGGCAAGGACGTCGCCGAGTTGCGCGCGCGACGGTTTCATGCAGGCGCGGATTAGAACATGCTCCTGCCGGGAGTGGTACGCCGTGTGCCACGATCTGCGCGCATGAACGCGAATGAACAGATGATCCGCGATCAGATCGTGTCGCGCGGCGTGCGCGATGCGCGCGTGCTCGATGCGATGCGCTCCGTGCCGCGCGAGCTGTTCGTGCCGCCGCAACATCGCGCGTCGGCGTATGACGACACGCCGCTGCCGCTCGTGCACGGGCAGACGATCTCGCAGCCGTTCATCGTCGCGGCGATGACGGAGCTGCTCAACCTTCGCGGACACGAACGCGTGCTGGAGCTCGGCACCGGGTCGGGTTATCAGACGGCGGTGCTGGCGCGGCTCGCGCGTGAAGTCTTCAGCGCGGAGCTCGAGCCGGCGCTCGCACGCAGCGTCGCGGAACGGCTCGCGCAGCTCCACATCACGAACGTGCAGCTGCGCGTCGGCGATGGCGTACAGATCTTTCGCGATGAAGCGCCGTTCGACGCGATTCTTTCCGCCGCCGCGCCGATCGAGATTCCGGAAGCGCTCGTCGAACAGCTCGCCGAAGGCGGACGATGCGTGATTCCGGTCGGGACTGTCGAGGAGCAACACCTCTGGCTCATCGAACGGAAAGGGGGCGCGGTCGAGCGGCGGAAACTCGACGCGGTTCGCTTCGTGCCGCTGCGGACGTGATCAGCGCGGACCGAAGTAGTGACAGCGCGACGTGCACGTCTCTTCGACGGTGATCCGCGCGAGCAGCGGCACGTTCGGCGCGACGCGCGTCCAGATCCACGCGGCGAGGTTCTCGGACGTCGGATTGTCGAGGCCGGCGATCTCATTGAGGAAGTAGTGATCGAGCTCGGCGACGATCGGATCGACGGCGCGTTTGAGGTCGGCAAAATCGATGAGCCAGCCGGTGTTCGGATCGACTTCACCGCGCACCGCGACCTCTCCACGGAACGAATGTCCGTGGATGCGGCGACACTTGTGTCCTTCCGGCACATTCGGAAGAAAGTGTGCGGCCTCGAAGCTGAAGTCTTTCACGAGCTCGACGAAGTGTGATTGCATGCGCGCTGAGCGCGGGATTCTAATCGAACAGGGCACCCGTTTTGCTCTGAGGTCGTCGTCATGGCACGCAACGAAGCTGAATTCGAGTCCGAGCGCTCGCTCGGCACCATCATCAAAGAACTGACCGCCGATCTTTCGACGCTCTTCCGCAGCGAGATCGCGCTGCTGAAGCTCGAGGTCAAAGACACGGTCGCCAAACTCGGCGGCGGAATCGCGATGTTCGCCGGCGCTGTCTTCCTCGGCCTCTTCGGTCTCGCTTTTCTTTTCGTCACGATCGTCCTCGGCCTGGTGGCGCTCGGCGTCCCGGCGTGGCTGTCGACGCTGATCGTGACGGTCGTGCTGTTCGTCGTCGCCGGCGTACTGGCGATGATGGGAAAGAAGAAGTTCGCGGCGGTGCAGTTCGTCCCGACGGAGTCGGTGAAGCACATTCAGAACGACATCGAATCGATCAAAGCGGACTTCGCCCGCGCGAGGAGCAGGTAATGGCAGTGGAAGAGAAACAGCAGCTCGAGCACACGATCGTCACGGCGCGCGACGGTGTGAGCGAGCGCATCGACGAGCTCGATCGCCGGCTGCGCTCGACGCTCGACGTGAAGTCGGCCGCCTCCGCGCACGCGCCGCAGATCATCGCCGGAGGAGCGGCGGTCGGATTCCTCGTCGGCTTCGGATTCCCGAAAGCGTTCAAACGCCTGATCCAGATCGGCGTGCCGCTCGCGCTGGTTGCGTACAAGGTGAAGAAATCACGCGACGGCGCGAACGGGTCGACGTATTCGGAGACGTAAGGGGAGATATCTGCCGCGACGTGCCCTCCGCCGCCGCCCGCTGCCGGCCTAAGATCGGCCGCGAGATCCGACGCGGTGGTGATGCGCGGCCTCGCAAAAAATCCTGAAGGCTCGCTACACGGATGCGGGTGAATTGCCGGCTATTCGGGGATGGTGAAGGTGCGGGCGTGAGCTCACGGCGGCTTCGCGACGCGATCACCGTGCCGACGCTTTCGCCGTGTGCACTGAGCCTTTCTGTCGTCGCCGCTCACTTCATCGTCCGCATGTAGCGCGCTCCCGGCACTGCCTGCAGCCAGCCGCCCAGCTCGAGTTGCAGCACCGCTTCGCTGAGCGCGGCGACGGAACGTCCGAGTCGTGCGGCGGCGTCGTCGATGTGCGTCGCATCATCTCGCTGAAATGCGGCGAGCACTTCGCGCAGCGGCTCATCGGGCTGCTTTGTCTCCGCGACTTTCGCCCGAAACTCGCCGGGCAGCTCGACGAGGATGTCGTCGACGTCATGTACGAGTTTCGCTCCGTACTGAATCAGCCGATTCGGTCCTTCGGCGCCGGCGGAAAAGATCGAGCCGGGCACCGCGAACACTTCGCGATTCTGTTCGGCGGCCATTCGCGCGGTGATGAGCGAGCCGCTGCGGCTCGTCGCTTCGACGATCACCGTGCCGAGCGTTAGTCCGGAGATCACGCGGTTGCGGATCGGAAAGTGTTCGCGCTTCGGCGGCGTCGACGGCGCGAACTCGGTGACGATCACGCCGCGCTCGGCGATGGCGGCGAAGAGCTTGCGATTCGCGCGCGGGTAGATGACGTCGATGCCGGTGCCGAGCACCGCGATCGTCGCGCCGCCGCAATCGAGCGCCGCGGTGTGCGCGGCCGCGTCGACGCCGAGGGCGAGGCCGGAAGTGATGGAGAGCCCGGCGGAAGAGAGTTGCGTGGCGAGATGTCGCGACGCGTTCAGCGCGTACGGCGATGCGCGGCGCGAGCCGACGACGGCGATCGACGGACGTTGCAGCAGCGAGGCATCGCCGCGGAAGAAGAGCGCCAGCGGCGGATCGCTGATCTCGCGCAGCAGCGGCGGGAAGGCGTCGTCGCAGAAGGCGATCGCGCAGTCGCGCACGCGCGCCAGCAACTCGCGCGCCTCGCCCGTTCGTAACGGATTCCTGACCGTTTGCGCCTGTTCTGCATCAATTGCGAGCAACTGCCGGAGTACTGTGTTCGACACATTGAGTGCATTGGTGAGCGGGTCGAACCATTCGAGCAGCAGCCGCGTGCGTGCGGGAGTGAGAAACGGCAATAGTGCGTACGCGATGCAAAGATCGCGAAGCGAAACGTCGTTCATGGTGATGGCTGGTGCGAAGAGGGAGGACGAGCCGCGTGGGTGATCGGGATTATACTTTCGCCTCGTTGCAGCTCCAACCCGCGCCGGTCTGCCAGGGGGAAAAACGAGGATGAAACGGGCGTTCGTCACGTCATCGGTTCTCGCCGCGGCACTCGTCTTCAGCGCCTGCGGCTCACACCACGATCTTCAGCGTAGTCAGACTCAGGACAACTTCGGCGTGCAGATGGCGCGCACCAATCTCTGGCGTGAAGCGCAGTTCCGTTTTCAGCGCGCCGTCGAGATCAATCCGCAGAACGCCATGGCGCACAACAACCTCGCCGTGGCGCTCGAGGCGAACGGCGACTTCGAGAAAGCACGCCGCGAATATCTCGAAGCACTGAAGCTCGACAAGGGCAATCAGTACATCCAGAAGAACTACAGCCGCTTCACCGAGTTCCTGCAGCGCAACAAGAAGCGGCAGCAGCGTGGCTCGGAATCGAAGCCGGCTACCGCGAAAGCAACGACCGCTCCGCAATCGCCGCCACCTCTGCCGCCTGTAGCGATGCCGGGCGCCGATCAACCGGGCTCGCCGATGGGCGGCGTGCAGCCGCCGTCGGGTCCGCCGACGTCGCTGCCACAACCGCCGCCGCCTTTGCCGCAACCACCGGGAGGTTCGCTATGAAACGGATGACCTTCGCCATCGCGCTTCTGCCGCTGGCGCTCTCCGCCGGCGTCATGGAAGTGAAGCTGAAGCTGCCGGTGAAACCGAAGCTGTCGATCACCGGTGACGAAAAGGTCGCCATCGCGCCGTTCGTCATCGCGAACAACGGCGAAAAGAAAAACGATCGCGCGTCGAAGGTCGACGTGCAGTCGGAGTTTCAGCGCTACCTGAAAAAGCAGATGGCGAAATCGACGAAGCTGACGCTCGTCGACACGCCGTCGACGCGGCTGCCGGGCACCGACATGAAAGCGCTCGAAGCGAATCGCGATTACTGGAAGGACCTCGGACGCCGCACCGGCGCCGACTACATCGTCTCCGGCATCCTCGACTTCGACATCAACGACAAGTCCGGATATCGCACCGAGGAGTATGTGTCGCCCGCGGATGGGAAGACGTACTACCGGCAGGTGCTGGTGGAGACGACCGGCTTCGTGTTCGACATCGACATCGCCGTGTTCAATGCCGACACCGGGGAGAAAGTGCTCGAAGAGAACTTCCGCGATTTCAAAGAATTCGATCAGCGGAACTACGACGAGATCCTCGGGCTCTTTGAAAATCTGCGCTCGATGGAGCAGCAACTCGTCGGCATCTTCGTGCCGTCCGAGACCTCGGCCAGCCGCTACGTATTTACGGAATGAGGAGTCAGGCGCGCCGCGCCTGCCTTCCTGGAGGAATCAGTGAAGCGTCCGATCGCAGCGCTGTTCGTTGTCTCCCTGCTCTTCGCGGCTCCGGCCGCGTTCCCCTTCGGGCAGAACAAGATCGTCTACGACAAGTTCCACTGGAAGATCTATCACTCGACGCACTTCGACGTGTATTTCTACGACGAGGAACAGCCGTCGCTGCAGAAGGTCGTCGACACCGCCGAGAGCGCATACGACGATCTCTCGCGCAAGTTCAATTTCCAGATCACGAAAAAAGTCCCGCTGATCTACTACGCGACGCACTCCGCGTTCGAGCAGACGAACGTCGATCTCAACTTCATCCCGGAAGGCGTCGGCGCATTCGCGGAACCTACGCGCAACCGGATGGTGCTGCCGATCGACACCACCGATGAAAAGCTGCTGCAGCTCATCCAGCACGAGCTGACGCACGTCTTCGAATACGAGATTCTCTTCCAGGGGAAACTCGGCAAGACCATCACGGCGAATCCTCCGACGTGGCTGATGGAAGGGCTCGCGTCGTTCATGGGTCAGGACGAAGACACGAAGGACCGCATGGTCCTGCGCGACGCCGTCGTCAACGATCAGGTTCCGCCGATCACGCGCAATCCGCGCGGCTATTTCGCGTACCGCTTCGGTCACGCCGTCTTCGATTACATGCAGCAGAAGTACGGATGGGAAGGCGTCCGCGACTTCATCTACGAGTACCGCAACACCGTCGGCAACTCCGTCGACAAAGCGTTGAAGCGCGCATTCGACGTGACGCCGGAAGAATTCGATACGCGCTTCCGGACGTGGCTGCGCAAACAGTATCTGCCGGCGCTCGTCGCGAAAGGTGAGCCGATCGAGTACGGCGATCCGTTCCGCATCAATCCCGACATCCGCGACAGCGATGAGCTCTCGCCGATCCCCTCGCCGTCTGGCGATCTCGTGGCCGGCTTCACGACCTACAAAGAAGACGTCGACCTCGTGCTCTTCAATGTGCCCGAGCGGAAGATGCTGCGCAATCTGACGAGCGGCTACACGAACCAGTACGAGTATCCGATCGCGCAGAGCTTCACGGTCGGACCGACGATGGGACGCGATGTCGCGTTCGCGCCGAACGGCGATCAGATCGCGCTCTTCGTGAAGCGCGAGCGCGGCCGCAACCTCCTGCTCATCAATGCCATCAGCGGCACGATCGAGCGCTCGGTGCCGATGGACGTCGAGCAGCAACTCAGCCCGACGTATTCGGCGGACGGGAAGCAGATCGCGTTCGCAGGCTTCCGCGGCAATCAGCCCGACATCTTTCTTCTCGACATCGCCAGCGGCCAGGTGCGCAACGTCACTGAGGATCGTTTCTTTGATGGAGCGCCGGTGTTCTCGCCGGACGGGAAGTGGCTCGTCTACTCGTCGGTCGTCGACGGCTACGCGAAGCTGTTCCGGCTGAACACCGCGAACTGGAAAGAGCGTTACCAGATCACCAGCGGGAAGTGGAACGACATCGACGCCTACTTCGCACCGGATGGCAAGCGGATCTTCTTCGCGTCGGACAAACAGACGGGGCGAAACGTCGCGACGGCTTCCGACATCATCGAGAAAGCGGAGGACGCCGCGAAGCCGAAGAGCGAAACGCCGCCGGCCGATCCGACGAACTTCGCGTCGTACAACATCTACTCGCTCAGTCTCGAGAACGGCGATCTGCTCCAGTACACCGACGTCGTCGGCGGCGTCTTCACGCCGGTCGTCTTCACCGGCAAAGGCAACAAGGAGCGGATGGTTTTCGCGTCGTACTACAAGATGAAGTGGCAGCTTTTCTCCGCGCCGACGGACAAGCCGCTGCATCCCGCCGAGAAGACGACGCTGCCGTCGGCGCCGCTCGAGGCGTCGGCGCGCACCGCGTTCCAGCCGCCGGTGGAAGTGGCGATTGATCCGGAAAAAATCGAGGAGTCGCGCGGCTTCAAGCTCTTCGTCGATGACGTCGAAGTGAACGCCGGCGTCAGCTCCGATCAGCTGCTGGTCTCACGCTCCGTCATCTACATGAGCGACATGCTCGGCAATCGCCGCTTCATCGCCGCGCTCGATTCCGTTTCGTCGTTCTCCAACTTCGACTTCCTCTACTTCGATCTCCAGCATCGCCTGAACTGGGGCGTGCGGCTCTTCGACAATCGCTCGTTCTACATCGCGCCGAATTCGGGATTGACCACCGGTCTCGATCGCCAGCAGCAGTATCGCGAGAAGGGAATGATGGGAATCCTCAGCTATCCGTTCGATCGCTACCACCGGCTCGACGGCGGCGTCGGCTTTGAAAGCCGCGATCTCTACTATCCGGTCTCGGTGACGCTGAACGGAGTCACGTCGTATGACTTCGTGAAGCGCCGCGACAACTTCCCGATCGTCAGCGCGTCGTTCAGCGGCGACTCCACGATCTTCCGCCAGTGGGGTCCGCTGTCGGGACGCCGCTACGAGATCGGGACCGCGTTTGCGCCCGATCTGAAAGGCGGCGGCACGCTCACCAACGACTACACGGTCGATGCGCGGCAGTATCTGCAGCTCAGCTCACGCACGCTGCTCGCGGCGCGCGTCTTCGCCGGCTACTCGACCGGCTCGTTCCCGAACTTCTACTACTTCGGCGGACTGAATACGCTGCGCGGCTTCGACTTCCGCTCGATCATCGGCAATCAGGCGGCGTTCGCGAATTTCGAGTTCCGCTTCCCGCTCGTCGACGTGCTCGCCACGCCGATCTTCGTGCTGCAGCAGGTCCGCGGCACGTTGTTCATGGACGTCGGCGGCGCGCGCTTCACCGGCCAGCCATACAAGTTCTTCGAGAACGGCCGGTTGAAGGACGGCTTCGCCTCCGTCGGCTACGGCATCTCGTTCGACTTCCTCGGCCTGGAGCTGCACTGGGATTTCGCGAAGCGGACGGATCTGAAGAACACCAGCGGGAAATACCGGACGGAGTTCTGGATCGGGGATACGTTCTAGGGGGAGGCGGGTGTGGAATGTGGGGACGGCCGCTTCGGCCGTCCCGGGGCGGGCGAAGCGCCCGCCCCCACACTACGCGTTCGCAGCGATCCGGATGTAATCGGCGACGTACTCGCCGTAGTACTTCCCGGTGTCGTCTTTAAATCCCTGCTTCAGTCCCTTCGCGGGATTGACGCTGCCGGTGTTGTAGCCGATGGCGATGAAGGTCGCTTCGAGATCGGTGAGCGTCTGTTTGCCGGCGCCGTAGGTTTTCTTCGTCACGCGCGTCAGCTCTTTGACGCAGCGGCTCAGACATTCGCCGAGGTCGGCCCATTTGCGTGAGAGGAAGAAATCGGGATCGTCTTTGAAGAACTGGATGTCGTACTGAAACACGCCGAAGGCGTGGCAGAAACGCTCCGGGTTCGCGACGTACTTCTGATATTCAGGCGCGTGTTTGGCCATGTCGGCCAGCGCCTGGCGGGCGACGTCGTACATCTCCTGTCCGCGCGGTGACGCGATCAGCTCGTCCTTCGTTTTCGGGTACGCGGTGCGTCGTGGTGCGGAGATCACGTCGCCGACGCACGCGTCGAGGATCTCTTCCGGCGTCATGGCGCCGTCGAAGAGCCGTCCCCAGATCTCGTACGTCTCCTGAATCGCGATCGCGGTCAACATGTTGACGGAGAACGGCGTACCGACAACCGCGTCGACGATCTGCGGGCCGTACGTCGTCTTGAACCACTTCGCTGCGTTATCGATGCGTGCCATCAACAGGGGAGTGTAGCCGACGAACGATTTCCCTACCCTGTTACGCGGCGCGCGGACGGCGGCGGCGATCGGCGATCGTCTCGCGCAGGAACTTCAGCAGCGCGCGCTCTTCCTTCGACAACCCGGTGCGCGCCACCGGCTTTCCCTTCGCGTGTTTGCGCAGCATCTCGAACGGCTTTCCGTTCATGTACTCGTCGAGCAGGCGAGGGCAGATGTACGACGAACGGCAGACCGCGGCGGTGTTGCCGAGCTGCTCGGCGGTCGCGTCGATCGCCTTCTTCACTTTGTGTTTGCGCTCGGTCTTCGACGTTCCCTGTCCCTGCATCGCCAGCGCGATCGAGCAGAGCAGCGTTCCCGCCCACGTTCGAAAGTCTTTCGCCGTGAACTTCTCGCCGATGATCGACTGGATGTAGTCGTTGACGTGGCGATCCTTTACATCCTGCAGGCGGCCGTGCTGCTCGAATGCGAACAGCTCATCGGTATCGAGTTTCTTCAGTTTGCGAATGGTGCGCGCCGCTTCATCATCAGCGATCGCCCGCTTCTGTTCCCTGCGCCATTTGCCGACGTAATCGAAAAGCAGCCGGCCGTTCGATTCCGTGACGTGATCGCCGCGCACTGTCGTCAGTCCGTACGTTGCTTCATTCTTCGCGCTCTTGTCGTTGCCGACACGGAAGAAACCCTGATCGATCAGCCGGACGATCGTGGCGAGGACGCGTTCGCGCGAGAGATCGTCGCGCTGCAGATCGCGGCGGATGCGGCGCCGCAACTCGGGGAGCGATTCGCCGAATTCGACGACGCGTTGAAACTTTTCCTCTTCGCGCGCGGCGCGGAACTTCGAGTGATAGAGATACTGCGTCCGCCCTTTCTTGTCGACGCCGACCGCCTGCAATGGCGCGGAGTCGCCGCGGGCGATGCGCACCTCCTGCCACGCCGGCGGAATGCGCAGCCGCTTGATGCGCGCGAGCGTCTTCTCGTCGGCGACGCTCGCGCCATCCGGTTTGCGAAACGTGAAGCCCGACTCTTTGGTTCCTTCCCGACGAATGCCGTGAAGGTCGAGGTACCAACGGCGACGGACGCCCTTCCTCGGCATGATGCGGCGCAAATTTGCGAGAATGGTGCCGCATCCGCGGAATGACTCCTCCCGAACGACTCATCAGAAGTCAGCGAAATCTCCTCGTCGCGCTCGCCGTCGTGGTGGCGCTGACGCGATTGCTCGCCGTCTCGCACTCGATCTGGGATTGGGATGAAGCGCTGTTCTCGATGGCGCTGCACGACTACGACGTCACGCAGCATCACCCGCATCCGCCCGGCTTTCCGACGTTCATCTTCCTCGCGAAGATCGTTCGTCTGTTCGTCCACCAGGACTTCCACGCGCTCCGCGCCGTCTCGACCATCTTCGCCATGCTGCTCTTTCCGGCGCTCTACGCGCTGGCGCGACAGCTCCGCTTTTCGTTTCGCACGTCGATCGTCGCCGCGCTGCTCTTCGCTTTTTTTCCGAACGCCTGGTATTACGGCGGCACCGCGTTCAGCGACATCGCCGCGGTGGTCGTCTTCGTCGCGGCGGCAGCGGCGACGTTGCGCGGACGCGACGATCGGCGCTGGTACTTCATCGGCTCCGCGCTGATCGGACTGGCGGTGACGTTCCGTCCGCAGACCGCGGTGATGGCGCTCTATCCGTGGCTGCTGGCGTCGTGGCCGCGCTTTCGCGCGCGGCGATCCGATCCGATTCTCGCCGCGGTGCTGTCGCTGGCGATCGCAGGAATCGGCTACGGCGGCGCGGCGGCGGCGACCGGCTCGTGGAAGGACTACAAGGACGCGGTCGACGCGCACGGCCGCTACGTCATCGCCGTCGACGGCTGGCGCAATCCGCATCGCGCGCCGGCGATCACGCTCGTGCCGCTGCTGCTCATCGATCCGTATCACGGCAACGCGCTCTGCAAAGCGATTGCTGCGCTGGCCGCGCTGTCGCTCCTCGCCGGCGTCGTGCGCCGCGATCGGCGTCCGTTCGAAGCGGTGCTGATCTTCGGGCCGTTCTTCGTGATGGCGCTCTTCATGTTGAATCCGCAGGCGGCGGGACGGCTGTCGCTCGGCTATCTGCCGATGCACGCGATGCTCGCGGCCGACGGCATGGGCGTCGTCGCGTCGCTGCTGTCGTTCCGCCGCGAGAAGATCGCGATCGCGCTGCAGTCGCTGATGGCGCTGGCGTTCGCCGGCGCCGCGATCGCGTGGGTCTGGCCGTGTCTCACGGAAGTGCGCCGGCACGATTCGCCGCCGGTCGAAGTGATGCACTGGCTGCGGCACAACGTGTCGAAGGAACACGGCTACATTTACATTCACGGCAGCCTCGCGCCGTTTGCCGATTACTACCTGCCGGGCTGGCAGTACGAGCACACCGGCGATCGCGCCATCGAAACGCTCGATCCGCGCGGCGGGCGCGCGTTCTTCGCGTGCGATGCGTGGTCGAACGACGTCACGGCGATCAACTTCCGCCGCAGGCGGCGGCGGCTCTGGAGTCTGTTCCTCGAGCGCTACTTCGACACCTCGGTGCGCGGCGTCGTCGGCGGCGGGCGTTTCATCGGCTGGCACGATGAGGAGAATTCGGCGGACGCGACGTGGCGCTGGATGCCGGAACAGGCGCATCTCGTGCTTCCGCCGCTCGGCCGCCGCGGCGAGCTGCACCTGATGCTCTATGCGCCGCTCGACGCCGAGCCGGCGCCACTCGTCACCGTTTCGGCGAACGGCGCGGTGCTCGAGCAGTTCCGCCCCGCTGCTGCCGATTTCGAGAAGTCGTTCGCCATCGACTCGCCGCCCGACAAGCTGGTCGACGTGACGCTGGCCGTCGATCACGCCATTCAGCCGAAAGGCGATTCGCGCAGACTCGGCCTGCGCCTGAACGGGTTCGCATGGAAGCCGGCCGAGCCGAAGCCGTAAGCGCGTGGTGGCGCTCACTTGCGCGCGCGCCGGAGCCGTTGACGTTGACGCAGCGCGGCGTGCTGATCGCGGCAACGCTCGTCGCGGCGCTCAGTCGTCTGCTTGCGCTGGCGCGCTCGCCGTGGGATTGGGATGAAGTGCTGTTCGAGCTGGCGATGCAGCGCTACGACGTATCGCAGCATCGTCCGCATCCGCCCGGCTTTCCGCTTTTCATCCTCGCGGCGGATGGCGTTCGCGCGGTCACCGGCTGGAGCGGTTTTCATTCGCTGCAGGCGCTGAACTTCATCGCCGCGATCGCGATCGTGCCGGCGATGTTCTTCTTCTGCCGCGAGCTGCGGATGCGCTTCACGACTTCGCTGTCGGCGTCGCTGCTGCTGGCGTTCATGCCGAACGTCTGGTTCTTCGGCGGCACCGCATTCAGTGACATTCCTTCGATGACGCTGGTGATTGCCGGTATCGCGCTGCTGTTGCGCGGCTGTCGCGATGACGCATCGCTCATCGCAGGCGCGGTCGTCGTCGGTATCGCGGCCGGTTTTCGTCCGCAAAATCTCATCGTTGCGTTCGCGCCGTTTCTCATCGCGGCATCGCACGTATGGCATCGCAACAAGCTGCGCGTCGTGTTCGCGGCGACGGTCATTGCGATCATCGTTGCGAGCAGTTTCGGCGGCGCGGCGGCGGTCACCGGATTTCCAAAGTATCGCGAGGTGCTGGCGAAGCATCAGCGTTACATCACCGCGATCGATTCGTTCCGCAGCCCGACGCGTCCGCCGCTCTGGCGCGTTGCCGACGACTTCTTCGCGCGGCCGTATCGCGCGTTGCCGATCAACGTCATCGTCACTCTGCTCGTCGCGATTGCACTCATTCGCATTCGTCCGCCGGCGATCGCCGCGCTGGCGGCGTTCGGTCCGTTTTGTCTCTTCGCGTGGCTGATCCTCGACTTCCACAGCACCAGCCGCTTCTCGATCGGCTACGTGCCGCTCTTCGCGATTCTCGCGGCAGAAGGAATCGCGATGGCCACCGCGCGACTGCCGCGCGGCGAGCCGTTCGCCGCCGCAATCGTGCTGCTGTTGTTCGCCGGCTGGACGCTGCCGTCGCTGCAACTCGTTCGCACCACCGACGCGCCGCCGGTCGCTGCCATCGAGCACGTACGAACGCATGTCGATCCGCATCGCGCCATCGCGCTCATCGATGCGGAGCTCGTCCCGTACGCGGAGCGCGCGCTCGATGGTTTCGAGACGCGTTACGTTTCGGGCAGCGGCGCGGTGTGGGGCGCGCCGTATCGTCGCGGCTTGCTCGTGCGCGAAGGGACGAGTGCCGATCGAAGCGCGATCGTCTTTCATCGCGAGCGGCGTCATCTCGCCGGCATCGCACGCGATCGCTACTTCGACGTGTCGGTCACGCGGCTGCGCGAGAACGTCGACTTCCGCGACGGATGGTCGGATGAAGGGAGCGCGGGCGATGACTCGTGGCGCCTGATGCGTGAGCGCAGCGTGACGATGCTGCCGCCGCTTCCGCACGCGACGCTGGAGCTCTCATTCGAGGTGGCGGAGCCGGCGACGGTGACGATCGCGTTCGACGGCCGCATCATCGATCGCATTCGAGCGACCGGAGTTGTCACGCGCCGCTATGTGAATCTGGCAGATGGAAACGGCGGCCTCCTGTCGATCACGACAGATCGCCCGCTCCGCCTGCACGCGCTGGGATGGCTGCCCGAAGTTCAGTGAATCGCTACGGCCGGAACTGAATCGTCTGCGGGTACCACGTCTTGACGCGCTTGCCGTCTTTGCGGGGCGACGAGAAGCGCGTCACCTTGATCGCACGGATCGCCGCGTCATCGAGTCCCATCTTGTTCACGGCGCGCAGCAGCTTCACGTCGAGCACTTCACCGTTCTCGTTGATCAGCGCGGTCACCATCACCGTTCCTTCGACGTGCTGCGCCTTCGCCATCGGCGGATAGATCGGACGGATCACCGAGAGCGGTGCCGGAATCGCATCGAGCGAGTTGACGTCGACGACGTCTCCTTCGCGGATCGCCGACACCTGCGGCGCCGCCTGCGCGGGAGCTGACTGCTGCGGTTGCGGCACCGGAGTCGGCAGCGCGGGCGCCTGCGATGCGGTTTGCGGCGCCGGCTGCTGCGGAACCGACTGACGGCGCTGCTCGTCGAGCGCCGAT
>JAOBAU010000205.1 GCA_025463165.1 Acidobacteriota bacterium
GCACGGCATCAGCGGTGCGACGGAGCTCGACTGGTGGCACGACGTCGCCATCTCCGATCGCGTGCGGATCACGCTCGTGCCGGCGCAGCATTTCTGCGCGCGCGCTCTCTCCGATCGCGACCGCAATCTGTGGGGCGGATTCGTGATCAGCGGTCCATCGGGCAACGCGTACTTCGCCGGCGACACCGGATGGGGAAGTCACTTCGCGCGCATCGCCGCGCGCTTCGCGCCGATCCGCGTGGCGCTGCTGCCGATCGGCGCGTATCTGCCGCGCTGGTTCATGAAACCGGTCCACGTCGATCCGGCCGAGGCGGTGGAAGCGCACAAAGTGCTCGGGGCGGAGACGAGCATTGCGATGCACTTCGGTACCTTTCATCTTGGCGATGACGGCGAGCGCCAGCCGGTCGAAGATCTCGAGCGCGCCATCGCCGCGAACGGCAATCCGCGATTCTGGATTCTGCAGCAGGGAGAAGGGAGAGACGTCCCATGATGCTTCGCTCGATCGGCAGCTGGTCTCACGGCATCATCGACTACGCGATGGTCGTGCTGCTTCTCATCGGTCCGCGCATGATCGGCTTCAGCGGAAAGCAGGCGACGTTCTGCTACATCCTCGCGGCCGTGCATCTCGCGCTGACGCTGCTGACGCGTTTTCCGCTCGGCGTGCTGAAGATCGTCGGCTTCCCGCTGCACGGCGCGGTCGAGTTTCTCGCCGCGATCGTCGTGCTGGCGCTGCCGTGGATCGCCGCGTTTGCACGCGGCGTTCTCTCACGCAACTTCTTCGTCTCGATCGGCCTGCTGCTCTTCTTCGTCTGGCTGCTGACCGACTACCGCGGCCTGCGCGGTGCGGCTGCTACTTCTTCTTCGGAGACGATTTCTTAGACGACTTGCTCGACGAGGACGACTTCTTCGAAGTCGATTTCTTCGCGGAGGTTTTCTTCGAAGACGAAGCTTTCTTCGACGAAGCCTTCTTCGAAGACGAAGCCTTCTTCGACGAAGAGCCCTTCTTCGACGACGACGCCTTCTTCGATGAAGACGACTTCTTTGACGACGCCTTCTTCGACGGCACCTTGCCGCCTTCGCGACGCGCTTCCGAAAGTCCGATGGCGATGGCCTGCTTGCGGCTCGTCACCTTCTTGCCCGAGCCGCCGCTTTTGAGCGTGCCGCGTTTCCGCTCATGCATCGCCTTCTCGACTTTGTCCTGGGACTTTTTCCCGTACCTGCTCGCCATGCAACAACCTCCTTTTGTTCGTGCAAAAGAAGTTGTGCAAGCAGCGTGCGCGGCTATTTGTCGGCGTACGAAGAACGCGCCATCACGTACACGCCTTTGCGCTCGACCTGCACGTCGATCGCGTGTACCGCGCCGCGATTGCTCGTCGGCGGCTTGCGTACTTCGAGCTCGTAGTGACCGGCCAGCGTCCGCTGTAAACGCTCGTACGCGATCGACGGAAACTCGTTCGTCTTTGCGTAGAAGCCGCCGGTGTCGTCGGCCGCTTTCGCCAGTCCGACTTCGAGCGTGTGCGAATCGGCGTACGTCGTATCGAGCGAGAAGACGGTGACGCGCGCCGACTCGAGTGCGATGCGCGCGGCGCCGTAATCGGGACCCATCGTCACGCGCTTGCCGACGAGGTGTCCGAGTCCCCAGCCGAAGAGGATGAGCGACTTCGGCCCCGGGATCGGACGGAGCGCATTCGCGACGACAAGCAACGCGCGCTCGGGCGTCTTCACGTCGAACAGTTCCTTTTTGTCGAGCCGTTTCGCGAGCGACGGCATCGGCACCATCGGCGGCGCGGCCGGCTCGTTGATGAGCAGCGCCTGCTCCATCGCATCGCGGATGCGGCGCTTGTCGCTCATGAAGTCCAGCCGGAACTTGAGATGCGAATCGAATGAGAAGACAGCGACGCGATCGTCTTCCTCGAGGCTGTCGATGAGCTGATCGACGGTCGCCAGGAGATGCATCTGGCCAACGATCCGTTCGTGCGCGCGCGCGAAATCGGTCTGAAAGAAAAAGATGAGCAGCCGTCCGTTCGGCGGCGGGATCTCGAGCGATTCGTTCACGACCGCTTTCTGCGGCTCGTCATCGAGACCGGCCAGATCGCGCGCGACGGCGTTTTCCGGAATCCACTCCGCCGATTCGACGACCGCATCGACGCCGTCGATCTTCACCTTGAAGTCGGCCGGCTTCAGGCCGAGGACGGGGTCGCCGTTGTAGTCGGTCACACGCGCGTCGACGAGGATGCGCTCGACGGTGATCGTTTCGCCCGCCTTCATCGACGGTTGCTGCTGCGCAAATGCGAGCGCGGGAACGAGAAGAAGCGCGGCGAGGATTGAGCGCATCGTCGAAGGATACAATCGCCCGATGCGCAGATTCGCTCTCATTCCGGTTACGTTTCTACTCGTGGCGATGACGACGGCGACGGCGTCCGCCGCCCGCTTCGACGAGCTCTTCCTCGACAAGACGATGCGCGTCGACTACTTCCACACCGGCAACATGGGACAGGAGATCGTCGCGCTCCGCGACGTCGTTTCCGACGGTCCGTGGGCCGGCAGCCGTACCCATCTCGTCGAGACGCTCAACCTCGGCGCGTATCAATTCGAAGTCGTCGACCGCGATTCGAATCAGGTGATCTTCCTGCGCGGCTTCGCATCGGTCTTCGGCGAATGGACGTCGACCGATGAAGCGAAAGAGCGCGCGCGGACGTTCGGCGAATCGGTCCGCTTTCCATGGCCGCGCAAGCCGGTGCAGCTCGTGCTGAAGAAGCGCGATTCGCAGAATGCGTTTCACGAGATCTGGTCGACGATCATCGATCCGAATTCGCGCTTCGTGAATCCATCCGATCGGAAATCGATCGGCAGGCTCTGGAACGTTTTTGAAAATGGTCCGGCCGCGGAGAAGGTCGATCTGCTCGTGATCGGCGAGGGCTACACCGAAGCCGAGTGGCCGAAGTTTCACAAGGACGTCGCGCGTCTGGTCGGAAAGCTCTTCAACACCGAACCATTCAAGCATCGCAAAAGCGATTTCAACGTGCGCGCACTCGATCTGCCGTCGGCGCAGAGCGGCGTGCATCGTCCGCGGACGAAAGACAATCGCCGCACGCTGACCGGCGTCGAATACAACATCTTCGATTCCGAGCGTTACGTGCTCACGCTCGACGATCACGCCATGCGCGACATCGCCTCGGCCGCGCCCTACGACTACATCGAGATCCTCGTGAACGAGAAGCAGTACGGCGGCGGCGGAATCTTCCGCGATCAGGCCACGGCCGCGGTCGATACGGGATTCGCCGAGTACGTGTTCGTTCACGAGTTCGGCCATCACTTCGCCGCGCTGGCCGACGAGTACTACACGTCGCCGGTCGCGTATCAGAGCGGCGGCAGCGAGCATCCGGAGCCGTGGGAGCCGAACGTCACGGCGCTACTCGACGCCGAGAAATTGAAGTGGCGCGATCTCGTCGAAGCATCGACGCCGCTGCCGACGCCGTGGGACAAGGAAGCGTTCGACAAGCACGCGCTCGAGTACCAGGCGGAGCGCCGCAAACTGCGCGAAGCGAACGTGCCGGAGAGCCGGATGGACGAGCTCTTCACGCGCGAGCGCGAATGGGAAACGAAGTTCCTCGGCTCGCAGAAGTTCGCCGGCAAAGTCGGCGCGTTCGAAGGAGCGGCGTACGAGTACAAAGGACTCTATCGGCCGGAGGTCGACTGCATCATGTTCACGCGCGATGAAGTCGGATTCTGCCGCGTCTGCAGCCGCGCCATCGAGCGGATCATCGATGAATACACGAAGTGAAGTAAGCTCGCCCTTCGCATGCCGATGACCTTCGTGGCGGGAGCCGCGTCCGACGTTTTTCCGGCGGAGTTCGCGGCCGCCGTCGACGCGCAACTGCGGAAACGTTTTCCGGCGCTGGCGCCTGCGGCGAAGGAAGAGTGGTATCGATCGGAAGAGGTCGACGCCACCGGCTGGAGCTCGCTGCAGCGCCGCATCGGCAAAAGCGCGCAGATCGGACCCGATCCGTATCAGGCCGTCTATCTGCCGCTGCCGATCGAGAAGCTCGAGCAGGTCGTCGTGCCTCCCGCGGCCGATCCGATCCAGGCCGGAAGTCTGCCGGCGCTGATTGATGAACTGAAGGCGTACGCCGCGAGAGCGTCGCTGCCGACTGATGATCTCGAGCTGATGCAGCTCGGCGCGAAGTACCTCGAAGACGATGCGCTGTTTCACAAAGATCTCGACGTGCAGACGTACGTGCAGTTGATGCTCTCCGCGAAACAGGCCGCGGCGCACGATGCGCCGATGTGGGTGGCGATCAGTTAGGCATGCGACGCTTCGTGGCAGCGGCCGTGGTTCTGCTCGCAGCAAACCTGGCGCTCGCTGATGACGTTTTTCACTTCGCGCCGCGCGACAACACTCGCTTCGTCCGGACGCTGACGCGCACCGCTCGTGCCGAGGAAGAAGGAGTCGTCCGAACGGAAACGACCGTGCTGAAAACGAGGTTCGTTTTTCGGCAGACTCGTTCCGGCTATCGGCTGGCGATGACGCCGCTGTCGTTTCGTTACGTCGTCAACGATCGCGATGTTGCGTCGCCGGTTTGGGAGCTCATTCGCGGCAAAGAGCTGCGGATGAACTTCAACGCCGTCGGCAAGATGACGGACATGACCGGCTATGACGACGTCGATTACGTCCTCGCGAAACAGCGCGTGCGATTGGCGTCCAACGGTCCATCGTTTCATCTCGATCGCATTCCGATCGGAGAGGAAGAGCGCACGAACTGGAACGAGCGAATCCTGCTCTGGCTCGATCAGCCGTCGCGCGCCGGAACGAAGCTCGAGTTCGACAGCAGCGAGCGCGGGTTCACCGGCGAGCACGTGAAATCGCACACGACGATGCACGTTCTGCGAAAGAAAAAGTGCGGAACGTATCAGTGCGTCGTGACGCACTACACGATGGTTCCCGACCTCTCTCAGCTCGCCGGTCGCGCGAATGAAGATGCGAACGTCGACGTCATCGATGCGGGCGCGTCGGAGGATCTCGAGCAGCTCATCGAGCCCGAGACGATGTTGCCGCACCACGAAAAGCTGACGTGGAAAGCGCATACGACCACCGCCGCGCGCGAAGATCCGACGCGCGAGCTTTCGTTCGTCATCACGAGCGAGTTCGAATACGAAGCCGGACACTGAGGCTGTCAGTTGGCAGGCTGCCGAAAGAACGCGTGGATCATCACCGCGCGGTCCAGCGCGAGTTTGTCTCCGGTCGCTTTCGGATCCGCAACCGGCGACGTGACACTGATGACTGAGTGCGCGGGGGCGAGATAGTTGGCGACCGCTTGCGCGCGCCGGGTTGCGAGCGTCCAGTTGTTTCCGTACTGCGCGAGCAGCGCATTTCTGAGCTCGCGCGCGTCAGCCTGACCGATCAGGAAGACCAGCTCCGGCGAACGCTTTTTGATGTCGTCGAGGTCCTTCGACGATGGCAGTTCTGTCCTGCCGGTCGCAAAGTGATCGAGCTTCATGTGTTGCTCGAACAGACCTTTCGGCGCGACCGGCGACCCTGCGGCGCCGGCGATGTTGTTCATGTTGAAGGTCAGCAGACTGTCGATGCCGATCGCCTTCTTCACTTCGAAGATCTTGTCGATCGGCAGCAGTTTCGCGCCGGACAGCGTGAGCAGTCCGCTGAAGGCGATCATGCTCAGCCCGGCCGCATGTTTTCCGGCGACGTAGAACGCGATGCCTCCCACGCCAAAGAGGATCGCGCCGACGATGCCGATTTCTCCGGACGTGCGGCCGAGAATCTCCTGGCTGCCATCGCGCGGTTCGTGAGCTTTTCGTTTCTCTTCACAGCATCGTACGGGTGGCGCCGGCTGCGGCAGCGGACGCTGGAACGCCATCCACGAGATCCAGATCGCTGCCACCGCGACGATCGCCGTCTGCGCCAGTCGCAACGTCTGTCGATCGATGCGCGGCCATCGTCCGGTCGCGCGTTCGGTGTTGCGGCTCTGCGCCCTTCGATACAGCAGCACGCTGTACGTGACGCCAATCGCCAGTCCCGCCGCCAGCCACAACGCCATTCCTGAAGTCACGTTCAAGGCGTGTCGTCAGGAGCAGCAATCCCTGCCCGTTGATTACTGCGCGCGCTTCAGCGCGAGATCCTGAAAGTCGAAACTGAAATCGGTGCGCGACGACACCGGCGCCATCGCGATCGTCGTCACTTCGCCATCGGCGTTGATGGCGAACGTCACGAATGAATCGGCATCGAGAAAACGATCGCGCCAGCGAACGACGAACGTGTCGTGCTGCCAGTGTTCGAGCTCGCCCACGAGCTCCGCGGTGTGACTGAAGCGCATCACGAGCTTGCCGTTCTCCGCGGCGATCGTGACGTCGCCGTACCAGGGATCGGTGTAGCGGCCAGCGTATTTCTCGAGTGCGAGCGACGGCTTCGAATCCTTCGCGCGCGCGTCGTCGTGTTTCTTCTGTTCGGCGGCGAGCTTCTTCTTTGCCTCGTCGTCGGCTTTTTGATAGAGCTCGATCCAGTCGGTCGTCGCGCCGCCGAGGTAGTGATCGACGATCTGCCAGGTGATCGAATTCGTGAGCGACGTCGCCTGCTGATTCGTCAGCACGACGATGCCGAGGTTGAGCTCGGGGACGAGAGTCACGAGCGAGACGGTGCCGGTCAGTCCGCCGGAATGGCCGACCAGCTGATAGCCGCGATAGTCGCGCGTTCTCCAGCCGAGCGCGTATTGCGAGAAGTGCGGCGCGAGCGCGGCCAGCGGACCTTCCGCCGGCGGGATGCGCACCGGAATCTGCGCCGACCACATTTCGCGCGACTGTTTCTCGCTGAACAGCCGCTTGTCGCCGTCGTACTTTCCGTGCGCGAGCTGCGCGATCAGCCACTTCGCCATGTCGTTGGCGCTCGACGCCAGTCCGCCCGCCGGCGCCGCGTTTTCCCAGACGTCGTAGCGAATCGGAAGCATGCGATCGCCTTCCGGCGCGTGCGGCGTCGCGGCGTCATTGCTGGCGCGCAGCGCGCGAACGGACGTCACCGTTTTCGTCATCGCCAGCGGCGTCAGGATTCGCTCCGTGACGAACTCTTCCCACGACTTTCCGCTGATCGTTTCGATGACGCGGCCGGCCACGATGAACATCAGATTGTTGTACGCGTAGCGCGAGCGCATGCTCGTGGCCGGTTTGATGTAGCGAATGCGGCTGACGATCTCTTCGCGCGACAGATCGGTGGCCGGATAGATCATCAGATCGCCGGCGCCGAGGCCGAGTCCGGCGCGATGCGAAACGAGATCGCGGATGAGCACTTCATTTGACGCGTACGGGTCGTACATGCGGAACGACGGGAGATACTTCGACACCGGGTCGTCCCACGAGAGTTTCCCTTCATCGATGAGCATTGCCAGCGCCGCGGTGGTGAACGCTTTCGAGTTCGATGCGATCTGAAAGAGTGTGTCGCCATCGACCGGCGCCGGCTCGCCGAGCTTGCGCACGCCGAATCCTTTGGCGACGACGACCTTCCCATCCTTCACGATCGCGATCGAAACGCCCGGCACGCGGAACTGCTGCATCGCGCGCGCGACCGTCGCGTCGAGCGCGGGCGGCGGAGCGGTATCGGCGAAAACGGACGCGGTGAAAAGAACGAGCAGCAGAGCGGTCGCGGTCTTCATGGCGCGGTGATTGTAGTAGCGCTCGCCGCATGCCCAGCGACTCGACCTATGACGCGATCATCATCGGCGGCGGTCCCGCCGGTCTCACCTGCGCAATCTTCCTCGGCCGCTACCGCCGCCGCGTGCTCGTCATCGACAACGGCAAGCCGCGCAACTACGCCTCGCGCGCGATTCACGGTTTCCTCGGCCAGCACGGCATCGCCCCGGGCGAGCTGCTGAAGAAGGGGAGGAGCGAAGCGATCGAAGCGGGCGTCGAGATTTGCGAATGCACGGCCGATGACGTGCAGCGCGTCGGCGACGTCTTCGAAGTCACGACGAGCAGCGGCGTGATGCGGGCGCGCCGCGTCGTGCTCGCGTACGGAGTGCGCGACGAGTTACCCGACGTGCCGGGCGTCGAGGATTACTACGGAGGCAGCATCTTTCACTGCCCCGACTGCGATGGCTACGAAGTGCGCGACAAGATGGTCGGCGTGATCGGCTGGGGACCGAAAGTCGTCGGGTTGTCGCTGAAACTGACGCAGTGGACGGACAAGCTGACGGTGCTCACGCACGGACACGAACGCGATTTCGGCGAGGAGCTGATGAGCAAGCTGCTCGCGAGCGGCATCGGCGTGAAGGACGAGAAGATCGTCCGCTTCGAAGGAAAGGATGCAATGGTGCGCGCCGCCGTGCTCGAAGGCGGCGAAGAGGTTGCCGTCGACGCGCTCTTCTTCACGATCGGCGTTCATCGCTCGTGCGAGCTCGCGGAACGAATCGGCTGCACGCAGGTCGAAGGAACGCCATGCCTCGTCGTCGATGATTACAAGCAGACGTCAGTGGAAGGCGTCTACGCGATCGGCGATCTCGTTCCCGGATCTCAGCTGGCGATTACGTCAGCCGCGGATGGCGCGATCGCGGCGATCGCGATCAACAAGAGTTTGTTGCCGCCCTCGAAGCTGGTGTGACGCCAACTTTAGCGCGACGAAAACGCACTCGTAACCGGGTCGGGCACGACCCGGATCGAAACATTACTCGCCGAGATCGGCACGCGCGTCCCCGTCTTGTGTACCCACACGACCACCGTGTAAACGCCCGGGCCGTCGCGGAACGGCACCGCGAATGAGAACGCGCCGTCGTTCGCCACCTGGAAATCGCCGCGCTCGCCGCGAATGCGCGGGAGGTAATCGCGGCGCTTGTCGGGGAGGCTGTACGTATCGATGAGGTTCGCGGTGATCGCGGAGATCGACTGCGGGAGCGGCTCGTGATGGACGCTGATCGCGTCGATCTCGTATCCCGGCATCGCGTGTCCGGTCGCGAGCACACGCTCTTCAGGCGTGGCGTTGCGCGGCAGCGGGCGCGCCCATTCGACGTAACGCCGGATGAACTCCTGCGTCAGGCGGAACTCGCCGCGCTCCCACGCGAGACCGATGCCGACGTAGTTCGCGTGCGGATCGAGAATCGTGCGCCGATGTCCGTCATGCGGCGCTTTCTCGTCCATCATCGCTTCCTCGGAACGGCGCATCATTTCGTACAGCGCGCGATCGCTGAAGTTGTATGACGCCGACCACGCCGCCGCGTTCTCACTCACCGCGTCGTTGCCGCCGGCGAACGAGTAGCGCATGTACGGCGCCTCGCCGTTCGTCGTGAAGTGGCCGGTCGTGCCGTTACGAATCTGCTGGCGGCAGTACGCGTCGGCGAGCACGGACGTCGTCGCGTCGAGCTCGACCGCGCCGAGGCCGAAGCGCGCGCGATCGCGGTTGATCATCCGGACGAGCTCGTTGCGCAGCACGAAGCGCGTCTCGTCGATCGGACCTTCGCCCTGCGCCAGCGGAGTGCCGGCGATGAGCAGCCAAATCGATGCGGTGATCAGCAGGATGCGTTTCATGAGCGCTGTGAAAACGAATTCGCGGCTCTCATTATTCACTTGAGCGGCAGCTCGACCGAGATCCGAAATCCATTCTCCAGATTTTCCGCGCGCACCGAGCCGCCGTGCTCTTCCACAGCTTTGCGCGCGATGGCGAGGCCGAGCCCGGTACCGCTCGACTTCGTGGAGAAGTACGGATCGAAGATCTTCGGCAGCAACTCCGGCGCGACGCCCGGTCCGCTGTCTTCGACGGAAATGCGCACGCGCGAGTCGAACGATTCGCTCGCCAGCCGCACGTTTCCGCCCGGCGCCGCCTGGAACGCGTTCTCGATCAGGTTCGCGATCGCGCCACGGATGAGCCGCGCGTCGCCGGCGAACTGCGACGGCGTCGATGGCGCGATGTCGGCGCGGAACGCGATGCCGCGCTCGGAGCTTTCGGCGTAATCGGCGGCGAGTTGTTCGAGCAGCTTTTTCAGATCGAGCGGACGGCGATGAATCTGCCGCAGCGACGCGTAATCGCTGAACTCCTTCGACGTCTCGCGCAGCACGACCACCTGCCGCAGGATGTTGTCGACGGCGCTGCGAACGACGGCGGGCAGGTTCGGATCGTCGCGATCCGCCATCGCGCGGAGATGCTCGGCCGTCAGCTGAATCGGAGTCAGCGGATTCTTGATCTCGTGCGCGACCTGACGCGCCATCTCGCCCCACGCCTCGAGCCGGTTCGACCGCAGGATCTCCGTCACATCCTCGGCGATCAGCATCTCTTCATCGCTCTCCGGCAGCGGCACGATCGAGACGCGATACGTTCGCGGATTGCCATCGACCACAAGCTCGATCTCTTCCGATTCCGTCCGGCGATCGCGATGCCGCGCGACGAACTCGAGCAACTCGGGGAACGGCGGCTCGAACGGTTTCGGCAACGGCGCGTCGTCGAAGTCGAGCAGGCGGCGCGCGGCAAGATTGGTCGCGGCGACGTGCATCGTGCCGTCGAGCACGACGACCGCGGCGTTGATGTTCTCGAGCAGAATCTGCAGGCGATCGCGCTCGTGACGAAGGTCGTTCTGCTGGCGGCGAATCGATTGCGCCATGTCGCGGAACGTCGTCACGAGCAGGCCGAGATCGGGATCGGCCGGCACATTGATCTGATAGTCGAAGTTGCCGCTCGCAACGGCGCGCGCGCCGGCGACCAGTCCCTGCACCGGACCGGTCACGCCGCGCGCCGCGCGGAACGCCACCGCGATCGAACCGAGGACGATGAAGACGAGGAGCAGGTAGATGGTCGTCGCCAGATCGTTGACCTGCGTTTCGATCTGTCGTCCCTGCACGATGAACGGCAGCGCCAGCGTGTAGCTCTCCCCCTCGGCGAGATTGATCGGACTGTAAATCTCGATGTACTGCGCCGGACCGGAGACGCGTTGCGCGCGGAACATCTGGCGACCGTGCAGCAGAATCGCCGCGTAAACATCGCCGGGCAATCGCTCCGACTCGACGTGCGCGGCGAACAGATCACGCCGACTCGACGCCACCAGCTCTTCGCCGTGATAGAGGTGCAGATCGTGGCCGATCACGCGCGCCAGCCAGCTCAGCACGTCATCATCGAGGACCTGCTCTGGTTTCGTGACGGTTGATGACGCGAGGTAATCCTCGACGACTCGTTGTGCCGCGTTGAGCGCCGTCTGTCCGCGCTCGACGTATTCGAACTCCAGTCGATTCGCGAGATACGCGCGCACGAACAGCACGAAGATCACCAGCGGCAGGATCACGACCGCCGTCAGATACAAAGACGTTCGCGTGCGGAAATCGAGATTGCCGGGCGCACGGCGCAGCATGTCGGTGAGGAACGGCAGCGAGCGGATGGCAACGGCGAGCAGCACGAATCCGATCGCCCAGATGGCGACGCCGCCCGCGCGCCGTACGTTCTGCGCGCGCGTGGCGACCGAAAGCGGGAACGCGTACAACGCGTCGTCGGCACGGCGCAGATAGATCGCGGCACCGTCGCGCGCCGCTTCGACCCACGTTCCCTGGCCGGGCTTCAAACTGGCGAGATACCACGCCGGCGCCTGCGGCAAACGGAGCGGCGTCGAACCGTGGACGTTGCCATTCTTTTCGTACACGACCGGCTCGCGCTGCGCGTGCAGGCTGACGTTCGAATCCTCGCCGGATGAATCGAAGAAATCGCGATAGACGTCGCCGAACGTCGTCGCACCGGGATCGGCCGGATTGACGACGTGCACGCTGCCGGCCGCGATCGTCATTCCGTACGCCGACAGACTGAAATCGTGATGCAGCAGTTCGCGCGTCAGACTGCCGACCTGCAGAATCTCGCGCTCGCCCGATTTGCGCTCGCTGAATTGCGGCAGTCCGACGCCGAAGCGGCTGATCGGATGATCGAGGATGTCGCTGATCGTGATCACCGCCGGCACGCGCCACTTCGGCAGATCGCTGCGCAGCCAGAGCGCGTACGCGAGATCGTCGAGACTCATCCGCCGGTATTCATCAGGCAGCACCGTGCTCAGATCGATCTGCGTGAATTCGTTCTGCAGCGTGTCTTCGATCATCGTCCGCAGCTGGCCCGCTTCACCGACGACGAGCGGCGCGTACGTTTCGGCGATGAATGTCCGTGCGCTCTCGCGCTCGAAGAGATCGACCGGCGCGTAGACGACGAGCACCGTGAGCAGCGCCATCAGCAGCAATCGCAGCGGCATGCGCGGCGTCATCGCGCAGATGACGAACGCGCCGGCGAGCGCGGCGCCGATGTTGAGCAGCGCCATGCCGTGCGTGTGATCGAGTGTCGCCGCGAACGCCAGCATCGCCACGCTGGCGATGGCGACGACGATCGCGGTCCGGCCGAGCGGCGCCGCATGTTTCGCGAGATGCAGCAACGCCAGCGCGAAGAGCAGCAGCGCGGAAAGCAGCACGCCCTGCGCGGCGGAGACCGGCACGATGTGATCGGGCACCGACGAGATGCGCGAGTTGTCGACGAGGTTCGCGACCAGCAGCAGATAGCCGTAGCCGGCCGCGAACGCGACCGCCGCGCGCGCGGCCAGCGCCGCGCGTCCGCGCGTCACGAGCCGCGAGTTGATCAGAAATACGACGACGAGAAACGCGGCCGCGGTCAGCAGCAGATCGAACGGCGATTTGCTGAACGGGCCGAGCAGCTTCGATGCGTAAACGTCGAAGCGGAAGAGATGCGATGGATCTTCATCGACCGCGATCGGCAGCAGCGCCACGCGCGCGATGACGACGAGCGCCGACGCCATGAACGGCCACCACCAGCGATTCTTCGTCCGCCGCAACTGCGCGAGCACCGCCAGCGCGCCGATCGCCAGCAGCACCGACGCGAGCGTTCGTCCGTCCGCGCGCACGTTCTCGACAACCTCGGCGCGCGAGCGCGGAATCACATCGATCCACAGCTCGGCGTCGGGCCGGCGCTCGATGAGATGACGCTGCGCATCCGGCCGCTGGCGCAGCGCGCCGGCGTGATAGACGTAACCGCTCAGCCAGTCATCATCGCTGTCGAAGAGTGAATGTTCGTGCGGCGCGCGATTGACGATGCGATCGAACGTTTCGATGACCATCGGCCGCGGCGCATTGATGCGGCGCGAGCGGAGGATGTAGAGGTTCGTCACGTCGAACTGATAGCTGGCCATCCCGCTGACGCGCAGCTCTTCGCCCCACCACGCCACGATCTCGCCCGATGGCAATACGAGTCGTGCGCCGCGTCCGGCACGACCGCGCAACTCGTCGCGCAGCAGCGCGAAAAGACGTCCGCGCCGCGGATCGCCTTTCGTCGCCGCCAGCTGCGCCGCGAGCCGCGACGCGCTGGCATCCAGCTCCGCCTCGGTTGTCACGACCTCGCGCCGCAGCCGTGACACTTCACTCTGCAGATGTTCGCCAAAGCGCGTAGTGAACGAGCTCGAGACCGAATCAGCAATGGCGAGCCCTGAGAGATCGACGATCGCGACGAGCACGAGAAACAGCGCCGCCGTCCGCGCCGCCGCGCTCCGTCCGATGACGATCGCGAAGAGCGAGAGCAGCAGCACCGCAATCGCAACCGCTGTGAGCAGCGAAGAAGAGTGCGCAAAAAGACGAATCGCCGTCGCGGTTGCGACGGCGATCGTTGCGGCAACTTCGCGTTTACGGGAGCTCACGAGAAAATCGAGGTGCTGAGTGCTGAGTGCAGAGTGCTGAGTAAACCCGGGCGGCGGGGACTCAGCACTCTGCACTCAGCACTCAGCACTGTAAGAATCATTTCTTGCTGCCCGACTTCACCGAAGCCAGCACCCACCGCTCGCCCTTCTTCTGCAGCGTGATGTAGACGTCGCGCGTGCCGCCCTGAATCGTCCACGTTCCGACGATGTCGACGTGGCCGCTGGCGCTGCCGCCGCGGGCGGTCTCGACTTCGAAGCCGGACGGCTTCACCTTGTTGAACAGTCCTTCCAGAAAATACGCGGCCTGATCGCGGCCGAAGAATCCGCTCTGATCGACGAGTCCCGGGAACTGCAGCATCACCTGGTCGCCGTCGCCGACGCCGGCAATGATCGCCTGCGTGTCACCGCTGCTGAGGCCGCGGGAGATGTTCGAGTTCGCGGAATCGAGGTCCTTGTACTGCGCCGAAGCGAGTACCGGAACGAACACGATTGCAATTGCGAGCTGCTTCCAGAGTCTCATGGCTTTCTCCCTTACGCACTGTCACAACGGGACGCAACGGGTGATTATTCTAGCAGATTCAATGACTTAGCTGCACTCGTCCGGTGTCAGTCCGTCCTCCGGAACGGTCACTCCGCGTCGTTGCGCCTCTTCAATGAAGTCATACGGAAGCGGCGCACACACCGTTATCGGCTGGTTCGTCAATGGATGGACCATCGTCAGGCTTGCCGAATGGAGCATCGGACGTGCCGCATTCCGCTGACCGTAGAGCCAGTCTCCGACCAGTGGATGTCCGATCGCCGCGAGATGGACGCGAATCTGATGCGTTCGCCCGGTCCGCAAGCCGACCGCGACCAGCGAGCCGTTCGCCGACACTGCGATCGGCGCGACATCCGTAATAGCGCGCTTCCCGTTTTCGCGAACGCCAAACGAGATCGGCCCGATGCGAGCCAGCGCGGCATCAATGGTCTGCGTTTCCGCCAGCTCGCCTTCGCAAAGCGCCACGTAGCGTTTGCGAATCCGCTTCGTCTCGAACTGCCGCGTCAGCTTCGCGTTGATGTCAGCGCGCTTCGAAAAAAACATCACGCCGCTCGTGCCGCGGTCAAGTCTCTGCATCAGGTAGAGCGGCGTGCGCGTTTCGGCGAGCACTTCGACGAGCACCGGCTCGACAAGATCGTGACTTCGCTGCACGACGACATGCGGCGGCTTGTCGATGAAGACGAGCGCCTCGTCTTCGAACAAGACCTCAGTCCTTATCCCACCGGCGTGACCGTCCACGGTCCCTCGGTGGTGATCTGAATGATCGTCGTTTTCGGGAAGAAGACGAAGTGATGCGCGCCGGGAGGATTGATGTAGAAGTCGCCCGCGCGGAAGCGATGCGTGCCGAGCATCGAAGGCGAATCGCCGAATCCGACATGCACTTCGCCGCTCAGCACCGTGACGCGCTCGACGACCGGATGCGTGTGCGGCGGCAGCTTCGCGCCGGCCGGAATGCGCAGCCGGATCGTGAACATGCCGGGCTGCTTCGGATCGCCTTCGAGCACCGCGAGCTCCGTGCCGGCCGGCAGCGGCGCCTTCGTCGCTTTCCAATCGAGCTTCGCCGCGTTCACCTGGATCGTGCCGGCCGGCGGTTCCGCCGCCGCAAGCGGCAGCGTGAGCAGTAGAAGAGCGAGCGTCAGTTTCATGACGTGTATCGTAGCTGGTAACCTGATTGCTCCCGACACGATGACAACGAAACCGCAATGGCGCCAGGATCGCTTCTTCGCCGTGATGGCGACGATCATCGCGCTGACCGTGTTCGCAGGCTTTTCGCGGACTTACTTTCTGAAGCAGGTCTTCGGCACGAAGCCGCTAACGCCGTTCTTCCATCTGCACGGAGCGGTGTTCTCGTGCTGGATCATTCTGTTTGTCGTCCAGGTCGCGCTGGTCCGCGCGGGGCGTACCGATCTGCATCGAAAGCTCGGCGTTACCGCGGTCGTGCTGGCGCCGATCATGGTCGTCATCGGCGTGATGGCGGCAATCGATTCGGCGAGACGCGGGTTCACGCCGCCTGGCGGACCGCCTCCGCTCGTCTTCTTCATCATCCCGCTCGCGGATCTCTTCGTTTTTTCGTGTCTGGTGACGGCGGGTCTCCGGCTCCGGCGGCAGCCGGCCGATCACAAGCGGCTCATGCTGCTCGCGGCGATCAGCATTCTCACGCCGGCAATTGCCCGGCTTCCGGGCGTCGCCGCTGCCGGACCGCCTGCGTTTCTCGGACTGACCGATCTGTTCATCGTGATCTGCATGCTTTCGGACAAACTCGTGCACGGACGCATTCATCGCGCCTTTCTTTGGGGCGGCATCTTCATCATTGCCTCGCAGCCGCTGAGGTTTGCGATTGCCAGCACGGACGCATGGCTGGCGTTTGCCCGCTGGGCGATTCGCTGACGCGCGTCAGTCGCGATAAATCAGGAACTCTTCGCGCAGCCGCGCGAAGTCGCGCAGCTCGTCTTCCCACGTCGCCACCCAGTCGTCGACGTTCCCGCCGCTCTCGACGAGCTCGCGATATTTCGAGCTGCCGGCGAGCAGATCGATCGCCAGCCGATCGGTAACGAACTCGTACTCCTCGGTGCGCCACTGGAACTGTTCCGGATCGGCATCGCGCGCGATCTTCACGCACCACAAACCGGTGCGATACGGCTCGAACGTCGCGCGATTCGTGACGTGCATTTCGACGCCGCCGCACACTTTTCCTTTGTGCTTCTGAAACTGCGGGAGGAAGTAGTGCGGACGGAAACGAACGCCAGGCAACCCGACACCGTTGAGCCGATCGGCGAGCCTGAACGGCTCGAGCCACGGTGCGCCGAAAAACTCGAACGGATGCGTCGTGCCGCGACCTTCGCTGAGGTTCGTTCCTTCGACGAGACACATGCCGGGATAAACGGCCGCCGTGTAAACCGTCGGCATGTTCGGCGACGGAATCACCCACGGCAATCCGGTATCGCCCCACCACATCTTTCGCGACCAGCCGTTCATCGGCACGACGAGCAGATCGCAATTCAGATTGAACTGTTTGTTGAAGTAGCGCGCCAGCTCGCCGGCGGTCATGCCGTGGCGCGTCGGCAGCGGAAACATCCCGACGAAGCTCGAATACTTTTCCTCGCGAATGTTGCCTTCGAGATGCACGCCATCGATCGGATTGGGACGATCGAGCACGATCACCTGCACGCCGGCCTGCGCCGCTTCGCGCATGCAGAGCGCCATCGTGTAGATGAAGGTGTAGTAGCGCGAGCCGATGTCCTGCAGATCGATGACGAGCGCGTCGAGGTTCTTCAGCAGCTCGCGTCGCGGCGCGAGATCTTTCTCGCTCGCGCCGTAAAGCGAATAGACCGTCAGCCCCGTCATCGGATCGACGGAGTGATCGACGTGCGCCATGTCCTGCGCCTCGCCCCAGATGCCGTGTTCGGGACCGAAGAGCGTCGTCAGTTTCCAGCCGCGTCCCGCGTGCAGCAGACGAACGGCATGACGGATGTCGCTGGTGACCGCACTCTGATTGGTGACGAGCCCGATCTGCTTGCCGAGGATCGGCTGCGGTTCGTCGAGTAAGACTTCGAGGCCGGGACGGACGTTCATCGATTCTCCGCGTGCTCAACGGGTGCGCCAGCCAGCAACTCCAGCGCGTGAGGAAACAGCGCCAGCACGCTCCGCAAATTTTCCGTTGCACCGTTCACGCTGCCCGGCAAGTTCACGATCAATGCCGTTCCGCGGATGGCCGCCTGCGCGCGCGAGAGCGTTGCCATCGGCGTCGAGCGGAGCGACGTGGAGCGCATCAGCTCACCGAATCCGGGAATGACGCGCTCGCAGACTTTCATCGTCGCTTCCGGCGTCACGTCGCGCGGCGCGATTCCGGTGCCTCCCGTCGTGACGACGAGCCGCGCGCCATCGCCGGTCGCGTTCTCGATCGCGGTCGCAATCGCTTCGATCTCATCGACGACGATCATCACCGCGTCGACCTCGTAACCTTCGGCGACGAGGATGTCGCGTACGGCGGGGCCGGAGCGATCTTCGCGCGTGCCGGACGAGGCGGCGTCGGAACAGGTGATCACCCGGGCGCGTATCATCGCGCGCGATTCTAATGAAGCGCAGCGACTTCTCGTACGACCTTCCCGACGCGCTCATCGCCCAGGAGCCGCGCGAGCGCGGCCGTTCGCGGATGATGGTCGTCACACCCGAAGCGATTCAGCATCGCTCGTTCGCCGACTTTCCGGAGCAGCTCGATCCGTCCGACGTCCTCGTGCTCAACGATACGCGCGTCATTCCGGCGCGCCTCTTCGCGCAGCCGAAAGGGGAGATGACGCGGCCGATCGAGCTGCTGCTGACGCGGCAGCTCGACGCGATGACGTGGGAAGCGTGGTGCCGTCCGGCGAAGCGCGTTCGTCCCGGCGACGAGCTCCGTTTTTCCGACACGCTCATCGCCCACACCCTCGGCAAAGACGAAGGCACGGTCACGCTTCGCTTCGAAGGCGACCTCGCCGAGATCGAGCGGATTGGCGTCATGCCGCTGCCGCCGTACATCGCCCGCGCCGAAGCGCGCGAGAGCGATCGCGAGTCGTATCAAACGGTCTACGCCGCGGAGCGTGGCGCGATCGCGGCGCCGACCGCCGGACTGCACTTCACGCGCGAAATCCTCGAGCGCGTCGCGGCGCGCGGCGTGGAGATCGTCCGCATCACGCTGCATGTCGGGATCGGGACGTTCAAGCCGGTGAAGGTCGACGACGTCGCCGATCATCGAATGGACATCGAGCGTTATGAGATCTCCGAGAAAGCGGCCACGAGTCTCAATCGCGCGCGCGACGAAGGAAGGCGCATCGCCGCCGTCGGCACGACCTCCGTGCGCACGCTCGAGAGCGCGATCCGCGCCGGCAACGGAACCTTTCCCGCCGGTCGCAGCGATACTTCGATCTTCATCACGCCCGGATTCGAGTTCCGCGCGGTCGACAAGTTGTTGACCAACTTCCATCTGCCGGAATCGACGCTGATCATGCTCGTCTCCGCGTTCGCCGGAGTGGAACGAACGCGCAGCGCTTACGCGGAAGCGATCGCGCAGAAGTACTTTTTTTACAGCTACGGCGACTGTATGTTCATCCCCAGTAGGACGTCGTGATCTCGCAATCGCCGAACACGGCGGCCTGACAGGCGAGCCGTTCTCCGTCATCGAATCCGATTCGCGTCAGCGTTCGTAATTCGATCGACGTCATCGGGCT
>JAOBAU010000213.1 GCA_025463165.1 Acidobacteriota bacterium
TTGCCGAACGGCTTGAAGATCATCATCGTGCCGACCGGTTTCCCAAACCTGGTGTCGCTGCAAATCCCGGTCCAAACCGGCTCGCGCAACGAAGTCGAGCCGGGCAAGTCCGGCTTCGCGCATTTCTTCGAGCACATGATGTCGCGCGGTACGCCGAACTATCCGCCGGAGAAATACAACGCCGTCGTCACCAAAGCCGGCGCGCGTGAGAACGCCAACACCTCCGACGACCGCACCGTCTACCACATCACCTTCGCGAAGGAAGACCTCCCGAAGATCATGGAGATCTTCGCCGACCGCTTCCAGAACCTCTCCTACCCGGAAGACGCCTTCAAGACCGAAGCGCGCGCGGTCCTCGGCGAATACAACAAGAACAGCGCCAGCCCGACCCGGCAGATCCTCGAGGTCCAGCGCGCCAACGCCTTCAAAGTACATACGTACAAGCACACCACGATGGGCTTCATCAAAGACATCGAGGACATGCCGAATCAGTACGAGTACTCGAAGCTCTTCTTCAGCCGCTGGTACCGCCCCGAGCGGACGACGATCATCGTCGCCGGCGACGTCGAGCCGCAGCCGGTCTTCGACCTGGTGGAAAAATATTGGAGTAAGTGGAAGCACGGCACGTTCAGCGTCGACATTCCGCAGGAACCGGAGCATGACGGCCCCGTCTACGCGCACGTTCCCTGGACTTCGAAGACGCTGCCGTATGTGACCGTCGGCTTCCACGGCCCGGCGTTCAGCGAAACGAACAATGAGAGCGCCGCGCTCGACACCATCACCGATCTCGAATTCGGCGAGACGTCCGATCTCTACAAGCGCCTCGTCGAAGATGAACAGAAAGTCGATTCGCTGTTCGTTTATACCGGCGGCAACGTCGATCCGTCGATCTGGACCGTTTTCGCTCGCGTAAAGAAACTCGATGACACGGTGTACGTTCGCGACGAGATCATCAAAACGCTCGCGAAGATGCGCGAGAAGCTCGAGCCGGCCGATCGCGTTCGCGATGCCGTCTCCTCTTCGCGTTATGGACTGGTGCGGACGCTCGATAACACCGAGGCGATTGCGCAGACGCTCGCGGAGTTCGTCTACTTCCGGCGTTCGTTCGACACCATCAACAACTACTACCGACTGCAGGCCGCGCTCACGCCGCAGGATCTGCAGAACGCGGCGCGCAAATACGTCACCGACAAGAACCTCGTGGTGACGACGCTTTCGAAAGAAGCGATGTCGGCGGAGATGACGCGGATTCCTTCGGTCACCGCTGCTGCAGCCGCTGCGAAGTCGACCGCAGGCGCGAGCGACCTGCGCGTCGTCGAGCAGAAGTCGGTTGTTCCGCAGGTCGCGGTTCGCCTTCTCTTCAACGCAGGTTCGGCAAACGATCCGGCCGGCAAAGAAGGTCTGGCGGCACTCTCCGCATCGATGGTCACCGCGTCCGGCTCGAAGTCGATGACGACGTCGGAGATCAACAAGGTTCTCTATCCGATCGCCGGCGCGTTCGGCGCGAACGTCGACAAAGAAATGACGACCATCAGCGCGTCGATCCATCGCGACAACTGGCGGAAGTTCTTCGACGTCGTGCTGCCGCAGCTCCTCGATCCCGGCTTCCGCGACGAGGATTTCAAGCGGCTCAAAGATGCGCAGCTCAATGCGCTTCGCGAAAGCCTGCGCAACAACAATGAAGAGGAGCTCGGCAAAGAAGAGCTCCAGAATCGCGTCTACAACAACACACCGTACGGTCACACGACGCTCGGTACCGTCGCCGGCATCGAAGCGATCACGATCGACGATGTTCGCAATTTCATCGCGAACAATTACACGCGCGGCAATCTCGTCGTCGGCATCGCCGGGAACTACTCGGACGAGCTGTTGTCGTCGCTCCGTTCGGAGCTCGCGCGTTTGCCGCAGGGCTCGACGACCGCGGCCGGACTGAAATCGCTCGCGCCGATCGCCGGAAAGAAAGCAAACGGTCTGGAAGTGGAGATCGTCAAGAAGGACACGCGCGCGACCGCGATCTCGATCGGGCTGCCGCTGCCGATCACGCGCGCCAGCGGCGCCGACTGGGCCGCGCTGAACGTCGCCCGCGCCTGGCTCGGCGAGCATCGCATGTCGACCGGACGGCTCTTCAATCGCATCCGCGAAATTCGCGGACTGAATTACGGCGACTACGCATACATCGAATATTTCAATCGTCCGGGCGGACAGTTTTTCCCGAGCCCGAACATCGGACGTCGCTCGCAGCTGTTCGAGATGTGGATTCGTCCGGTCGTTCCCGCCAATGGCCACGTGGCGCTGCGCATCGCGCTCTTCGAGCTCGACAAGATGATTCAGAACGGACTGTCGAAGGAAGATTTCGAAGCGACGCGCGACTATCTGATGAAGAACTCCTACGTCATGACCGCCACCCAGAATCAGCGCCTCGGCTACGCGCTCGATTCCTGGTGGTACGGCACGCCGGAATACACGCAATACGTGCGCGGCCTCTACGGCAAACTGACGCGCGACGACGTCAACAACGCGATCAAAAAATACCTGTCGTCGAAAGATCTCTCAATCGTCATCGTGACGAAAGACGCCGAAGGACTGCGCGACAAACTCGTGAGCGACGCACCGTCGTCAATCACGTATGACGCGCCGAAACCGGCCGACATCGTCGCCGAGGACAAAGTGATCGGAACGTACCCGCTGGGAGTGAAAGCGGAGAACGTGACGATCGTCCCGGTGGAGGACGTTTTCGCGAAGTAGCAACCCTTCTGACGGCAGTGCTTTGAACGGGCGGCAGCGATGCCGCCCGTTTTATTATTTTGACTTATCGCGCGAGATCGCGTAGAACGGAAACGTCCAAATCCCGCCTCGCTTCAAAGGTAATGATGAAAATCCAGCAGTTCCTGATCGCGTGTGCGATTTCTGTCTTCGCGCTCGCCGCAAATGCCGCCACATTTACCGTCACGACGAACGCTGACAGCGGAGCGGGTTCGCTCCGTCAGGCGATTCTCGACGCGAACACCGCGCCGGGCTCCGACCGGATCGAATTCAACATCGCCAGCGGCTCGATGATCATCACTCCGTCGACGCTGTTGCCGGCCGTCACCGGCACGACCACCATCGATGGCACGACGCAGCCCGGTTACGTGAAAGCGCCGCTCATCGGCCTTGACGGCTCGCTGATCACGGGCGTTCCATCGACGACCGCGGGTTTGCGATTGCTGGGAGCGAGCTCGCAAGTCGTCGCTCTGTCGATCACAACATTCAAAGTTCCGAGCTACACAAACGGAGTCGAAGGCGCAGGCATCATCATCGGCGCAAGCAGTTGCTCCGTGAAGAAGTGCTATCTCGGCCTCGCGCCCGATGGCGTGACTTATCACGGCAACGACTCCGGCATCCGTATCGACACCGGCGGCGCGACCATCGGCGCACCGGGCGAAGGGAACGTGATCTCGGCGAACTTCATCGGAATTGCGAACTGGAGCGCCACACCGGCGAGCACGATTCAAAACAACATCGTCGGAATGACCAGTAACGGTGTGGGCTTCCTGCCAAATGCTTTCGGTATTTATGCGAATGGCGACCGGGTCATCAACAACCGCATCGCGTGGAATCGAGACAACGATCTGGTCATGATCGGAAACGGCGGAGTCATCCAGGGGAACTCCATCGGCGTACTGGCGAATGGAAATGCGGCACAGAGCAGCAATACCAGGGCAGGCATCCAGCTGTACCACACCAATGACGCCATCGTCGGCGGGAGCCAGGCCGGCGAAGGAAATGAGATCGAATCAGGCCACTGGGCGATCTATCTGCGGAGCGCACAGCGGACGCAGATCGTCGGCAATCGAATCCACGAAAACGCTTATGCGATGCAGTTCGAAACGAGCAGCAATACGACCATTGCAGGCAACACGATTTTCAGCAATACGTTCGCCTTGCTCATGGACGTCTACTCGAGGGTGAGCGAAATTCGCGACAATTCCATGTACGGGAACGGTGTTCCCGTGCAACACGGACTGAAGTACCCGCTCCCGAATGACTCGGGAGACGCGGACCTGATTCAGAACCATCCGGAGCTGACGTCGGTCACCTCACTCAATGGCGTCACAAAAATTCAGGGAACACTGAACAGCACCAGCTCCTCGACGTTTCGCCTCGACTTCTATTCCAGTCCGTTGTGCAACGCTTCCGGATTCGGCGAGGGGAAAGTTCCAGTTGCATCGACGACGGTCACGACCGATGCCGCCGGAAATGCGGCATTCAATCTCACCCTGTCGCTGAACGTCTCATCCGGTGATTCAGTTACCGCGACCGCTACGAATTCGCTGAAGAGCACGTCCGAGTTTTCGAAGTGTTTCGCCGCCGAAGGCGCTGGCGCTTTCAAGTGGTCGCCGCAGTCCGTGAAAGAAGGGGACACAATCACGATCCCGGTGCAGAGAGTTAACGGCAGCGTCGGCACTGCAACGGTCTCCTATACGACCGCGGACGATACGGCGATTGCGGGCTCCGACTTCACGGCGGTAGCCGGAAAGCTGACCTTCGCAGACGGGGAAATGCAGAAGATCGTTACCATCCCGACGATCG
>JAOBAU010000217.1 GCA_025463165.1 Acidobacteriota bacterium
ATGCGGCTCGGCGACGCGCGAGAGCTGCTCATCGCGGAAGAGGCGGAGAAGCTCGTCGATCAGCAGAACGTCGCGCGCGAAGCGATCTACCGCGTCGAGCAGAGCGGCATCGTCTTCCTCGATGAGATCGACAAGGTCGCCGGGCGGCAGAACGCGTCGCACGGTCCGGACATCTCGCGCGAAGGCGTGCAGCGGGACCTGCTGCCGATCGTCGAGGGAACGACGGTCAACACGAAGTACGGAATGGTGAAGACGGATCACATCCTCTTCATCGCCGCCGGCGCATTTCACGTGTCGAAGCCATCCGATCTGATCCCGGAACTGCAGGGCCGCTTTCCGATTCGTGTCGAGCTCGATTCGCTGACCGAAGACGATTTCGTTCGCATCCTCCACGAACCAAAGAACGCGCTCACCACGCAATACCGCGCGCTCCTCGGCACCGAGTCGGTCGACCTCGTGTTTCGCGACGACGCCGTTCGCGAGCTGGCGCGTTACGCGGCGCTAGTGAATGAGAAGACGGAGAACATCGGCGCGCGGCGACTCCATACGATTCTCGAGCGCGTGCTCGACGAGCTGTCGTTCGAAGCAGACGGCCTCGGTGGAACACAGATCATCATCGACGCCGAATACGTGCAGCGTTGTCTCGAGGGCGTGATCAAAGACGAAGACCTTTCGCGCTACGTGCTTTGATGTGGTGACGGGCGCTTCGCCCGTCACGCGGCGGCCGAAGCGGCCGCCACCACACTGAGCGACGCGTAACCTTCGCCGTCCTCTTCGCGTATTGAACTTCATGAAACGACTGCTGGGAGTGGTGTGCGCGCTCGTTGCGATGCGCGCGGGAGCCGACACGCTTTTCGACGTCAAAGCAACGGTGAATCGTCTCGCGGCGAAGACGCCGATTCACGCCACGTTCGCGTTACAACGGAACGTGAAGACGGCCGGGCGCTTCGCGAACGACACTACGGCGCGCACCCTGTCGGTTGAAGTAACGCATGACGCGAACGGAGTCTCGTTCGTGATTCCGCAGCCGCTGCTCGACAAGGCTTCGCAGGAATCGCATACGCACGCCGAGGACAATGCGGCGCAGAGCACGATCGATTCGATCTCGCCGGGCTCGATCGTCGACGCGATCGATTTTCGCGACCGCTTCATCAGCATGGTCGAAGGGAGAACGGTCACCGAGGAGAAGCACGTCGTCTTTCGCGGGAAACCGGCGCGGCTGCTCGTGCTGAAACTGAGCTCCGTCAAGCGGAAGCACAAGAACAGCGTCGAGATCGGCGAATCGAAATCGGATCAGCGGATGAATCTCTGGATCGGTGACGACAATCTGCCGCTCGCTGCCGAACAGACGGAGAAAACGACGGCCGGTTTCATGATGATCAAAGCGACGCACGAAGGGCGGACGAGCTACACGTTTGCGCACACCGCCGATCGCTTCTTCGTCGCGCGCGTCGAGACGAACGGCAGCGGCTCGGGACTCGGCCAGAACTTCGAGGAGTCATCCGTGCAGACCGTCACGCTGCACTGATCACGACACGGTCTTTTGAAACGCACGCGCGCTTGCGGCGATCAGCACCGCGGAGATCGCAAGCAGCGACAACACCGGCGTGAGCAGATCGGAAAAGGTCGCGCCGCGAATGACGATGCCGCGCGCGATCTGAATGAAATGCGTCGCCGGCAGCAGATGCGAAACGATCCGCAGCGGCAGCGGTAACGACGACAGCGGGAAAACGTAGCCCGACAGCAGCACCGACGGCAGCATGATTCCCATCGCCTGCTGCATCGCTTCCATCTGCGACTTCGCGCGCGACGAGATCAGCAATCCGAACGACAGCAACGCGAGGATGTAGACGGACGACAGCGCGAGCAGCAGCGTCAGGCTGCCGTAGATCGGAACCTGAAAAAGCCAGCGCATCAGCACGAGCACGATGAGCAGTTCGATGTATGCAAGCCCGAGATACGGCAGGATTTTTCCGAGGACGACGGCGAGCGGCGAGACCGGCGTCACCATCAGCTGTTCGAGCGTGCCGCGCTCGCGCTCTTTCACGATGGCGAACGCCGAAAGGATTGTGCCGGAGAACGTCAGCAGGATGGCGATCAAGCCGGGGATGAGCAGGTTCGCGCTGCGCATGTCGGGATTGAACATCATCATCGGATGCGCTTCAACGAGCGGCTCTCGGACGTCGGAGAGCATGCGCACGACGTTGTTGTGGAGCACGACGCCGTTCGCCGCGGAGAGCGCCTGCGTGGCGACGCTGGAGTCGGAACCGTCGATCATCACGAGGACGTCCGCCTGTCGATGCGCAGCGAGATTGCGCGCGTAGTCCGGCGGAATCTCGATCGCCACCTGCGCGTGTCCGCTCACCACCGCCTGCAGCAGTTCCCCGCGCGAACGGACGTACAGCTTCGCGTCGAGCAGCGACGTCGCTTCGAACTGGTCAATGAGTTGACGGCTCTCCTGCGAGTGGCTCTGATCGAAGACGACGGTCGGAATGTGCTTGGCGTTCATGTCGATGACGCCGAAGAGAATCAGCTCGAACACCGGAATCATCAGCGAGAAGAAGAGCGTCGTCCGGTCGCGCATCATCTGCGTCAGCTCTTTGCGAAAGACCGCGCCGAAGCCGTTCATCGGGTGACCTCGAGCCGCTGCGCTTCCACTTCTTTGCCGCGCGTTTCGGTGAGCCGGACGAAGACGTCTTCGAGCGACGGCGCGATCTCGAGCACCTTCACGTCGCCTGCGCCGAACGCTTCGAGATCCTTCTCGACTTTCTCGTTCGTGATCTCTTTGTCGATCAGCAGATGCAGTGACGTGCCGAAGATCGTTGCGGCGCGCACATACGGCAGCGTTCGCGCGGAGGTCATCGCTTTCGCGACGCCTTCACTGCACTGCGCTTCGACGCGGCGCGTCCCTTCCGGCGTCACCTCGGGCAACTCTTTCAGCTGATCGGGCCGGCCGCTGACGATGAGTCGCGACAGATAGAGATACGCGACCGACGCGCAGCGCTCCGCTTCGTCCATGTAATGCGTCGTGACGAACATCGTGACGCCGCCGCCGGCGAGCTCGAACAGCAAATCCCACAACTCGCGGCGCGCAACCGGATCGATGCCGGCTGTCGGTTCGTCGAGAAAGATGACGCGCGGCCGATGCATCAGCGCGGCGGCAAGTGCAAGCCGTTGCTTCCAGCCGCCCGAGAGCGCGCCGGCGAGACGATCGCGATACGGCGCGATGTGCGTCAGCTCGATCGCCCATTCCATCCGCTCTTTTCGCTCTGCGCCTTTCAGCCGATAGATCGAGCTGAAGAAGTCGAGGTTCTCGTAGACGGTGAGATCGCGATAGAGCGAGAACGCCTGCGAGACGTAGCCGATGTGCTGGCGAACGAGCTCGCCATCTTTCTCGACGTCGTAGCCATCGACCGTGGCATGACCGGCGGTCGGCACGAGCAGCCCGCAGAGAATGCGGATGAGCGTCGATTTGCCGGAACCGTTCGGCCCGAGGAGTCCGAAGATCTCGCCGCGCGGAACCTGCAGCGTCACGTCGTCGAGCGCGCGGAACGTGCCGAAGTCTTTCGTCACACCCTGGACGTCGATGCCGATCTCGGCGCTCACGGCTTTCCCTTCACGCCAAGGTCGACCTCGGCGGCCATTCCCGGCTTGAGTTTCGGATTCGCGTCGACGATGACCTTCACTCCGAAAACCTGCTCGGCGCGTTGCGCGCGCGTCTGGACGTTTTTCGGCGTGTACTCGCCTTCGCTGCTGATCGTGGCGATGTGGCCGGGAAACGTTTCGTTCGGAAACGTGTCGATGCGCGCGCCAACCGCCTGTCCCACGTGTACGAGTCCGAGCATCGTTTCAGGAACGTAGACGCGCACCCACAGCTGATCGGCTTCGAGAATCTCGGCGACGCTCTGATTCGGCGCGACGAGATCGCCGGGTCGTAGTCCGAACGACTGCACGACGCCGGCGACGCTCGCTTTCACGTCCGTCTCCGCGCGCTGTTTCATCAGCGTATCGAGTCGGCGCTGCTGTTGCTCGACCTGCGCGCGCAGCTGCGCAATCTCTTCCGGTCGCGTTCCCTTCTGCAACAAGCGCAAGTCATCAGCGGCGGTCTTCGCTTCCGTCGCGGCGTCATCGAGCAGTTGATGCGCAACGATTCCGTAGCGATAGAGCGACGCCATCTGTTGCCGGCCTTTCTCTTTGTTCGCCGCGATCGCCGCCGCTTTCTCGAGCTCTTCCGGTCGCGAGCCGGCGAGTCCTTTCTTCAGGTTCGCGTTCGCAACTTCGATTGCCGCGCGCTGCTCGGCGAGCTGGCGATCGATCGTCTCAGTCTCGAGCGTTACGATCGGCTGGCCGGCCGCGACGTGCGTTCCTTCATCAACGAACACGCGGACGACGCGGCCGCCGTACAGCGACCCGACGTTTACCGTCCGCGCTTCCAGCGAGCCGCTCAGCACGACTTCCTGCGGCTTTCTTTTTTGTTGCAACCAGACGAACGTTGCTCCCGCCGCGACGAGAAGAATCACGATCGGCAGGAGCAGCTTCAGGCGGTTTGGCTTTGCGGGCACGACGACCTCCGGTAACGATTGCGCCACTCGTCCAGACGTCGATCAGCTGATCGATGTAGTCGTCGAGCGGGTACGGTTTCGCAGACACGTTGAGGATCTGGTGCAGAAAAACGTACGACTGCAGCGATCCCATGAAGAGAAGCGCGGCCGCGCGAGGATCGCGAATGCGAACGACGCCCGCTTCCGCGGCACGGCGAAAGTATTCGGTGACGATGCGCAGCCCGCGCTTCGGCGGTGAGGCGTCACTTGACGTGTCGAATGGCAGGACGAACGACGTCGACGCCTGGTTGTGCATGTAGACCGCGAGATTGGTCGCGATCGTCTTTTGGGCGAAGGGGATGAAGCGTTCGGCGATCGCGCGCAGGACGACGCGCGGATCGGTGGCGGGATCGATGGCCTGCAGCGCGCCGATGAACTCCGGCACCTCGATGGCACCGCTGTGAATCGCCGTCACGAAGAGCTCGTGCTTCGAGCCGAAGTGCCGCAGCACGGCCGCGGCGGTCACGCCGAGCTCGGCGGCGATATCGGCAAGCGTCGCCGTCTCGTAGCCTTTCGCGACGAAGACGCGGCGCGCGGTCTCGAGCAGCTGTTCGCGGGTGATGCGCGGCGGACGTCCCATCGTTAGTAAATGAACGTATATTTACTAACTCGATTCGTCAAGAGGCTGAAAACAGAAACGGGAGGGCGTTTCCGCCCTCCCGTCATCCGGGAACTGCTGTCGATCGAACTTAGAAGAGCAGCTTGATCGCGAACTGATACGTCCGCGGTCCCGACGTCGCCGACGGCGACAGGTAGCCGCTGACCGGATCGGTGCTGCCCGCAACGAACGTGTTCGTCGCGGCGGTGTAGCTGTACTGCGAGTTGCGCAGGCGCGTCACGTTGGAGCGGTTCGAGAGATTGAACGCTTCCGCGATCAGTTGCACGTGCGAATCACCGAAGACGTGGATGTCCTTCGTCACGCGCGGGTCGATCGAGAACTGCGACGGATTGCGCAGGCTGTTGCGCTCCGTGCCCGGAACGCGATCGCTGGCGCGGTTCTGATCGTTGTTGATGTCGGTGCTGACCAGCGCCGAGAACGGCTGGCCGCTCTGGTAGCTGACGATGCCGCTCAGCGACCAGCCGCCGAGGAACGCGTGCGCCATGCCGGTCATGTTCTCGGCGTAGGCGAGGTTCCAGACGCCGCTGAGGACGATGCGGTGCCGAACGTCGGTGTCCGCGTACGCCCACTCGTCGCCGAGGTTGAGCGCGTCCATCGCGTTCTTCGCGTCGTCGGTGCCGGGAACGACCGACGTCGCATCCGGACGGTCATCCTTCGCCTTCGAGTAGGTGTACGCGAGGCGCGCCTGCCAGTTGTGCGAGAAGCGCTTCTGCAGATCGAGCGTCAGGCCGTTGTACTTCGAGTGGCCGCTGCTCTGGAACTCGAGCACGCGGTTGAAGTTCGCGAAGCGTTTGCCGGCGTAGCGAGTGAACGACACCGGCTGGCCGTTGATCGTCGAGTTGACCGTGACGGGGTTCGCGATATTGATGTCGGCGGTGCGCGGGAGATCGTCGCCCTGCACGTGCTGCAGCGTGACGCCGAACGAGAGATCGGCCGTCAGACCACGCTCGACGCCGATGCTGGTCTGCTGCACCTTCGGATTCTGGAAGTCGGGATCGAAGACGAAGATGTTCTGCGGCAGGCTTGCCAGCGACGCCGGCAGCGTGTCGTACCTGTTCGGGTAGGTCGGGAAGAGCGTGGCCGGGAAGCTGATCGACAGCACCTGAATGCCGTTCTGCGAATGCGCGGTGCCGATCATGATCGCCGGCGTGCGGCCGTAGAAGACGCCGTAACCGCCGCGCACGACCGTCCGTCCGTCATTGCCCGGCGTCCATGCAAAGCCGAGGCGCGGCGCGATGTTGTTGCCGTCTTCCGGGATGCGGCTCGTGTCGAGTCCGGCGGCAAGCAGCGCCGCGTCCGGATTCTTGATCGTCGGCTGCTGGAAGTCCTGACGGTCGTAGCGCAGTCCGCCGTTGAACGTCAGCGACGGCGAGAAGTGCCATTCGTCTTCGAGGAAGATCGACTTGTCGGTGAGGTTCGGGTGCGTCGTGCCGCCGCTCGTTCCCGCGCCCGCGAAGTTCTGCAGGTAGCTGGCAGGCTTCTTGTTCTGGAAGTCGGAGAGGCTGTTGAAGACGTAGACGCCGCTGAAGTTGCCCGGGAAGAAGTTGAAGATCTTGTCGTGGTTGTAGTCGAAGCCGCTCTTGATGGTGTGGTTCGACAGGACGTAGGTGATCGTGTCGGCGATCTGCGTCCGCTTCAGCGTCGTCTCGCGCGGGCTGAAGCTGTTGCGGCCGATGACGAGCACCGTCGATGCACCCTGGCGGATCGTCGCTTCCGGATCGGCGCTGTTCGCCGCGCCCGGCTCCTGATCTTTCGCGTACTGCGCGCGCACTTCATTGAAGAGCGAGCTCGAAAGCACGTTGGAGTTGACGAGCGAAAGCGTCGTCGTGTTCACGAGCGAATCGCCCGTGTGCTCGGGAGCGCTTTGCGGTCCGCCGTTCTCGAAGTTGGCGCCGGTGAACTTCTGCCGGTTCAGGCGAAGCGAGAGGTGATCGTTCACCAGCAGCTCGTGATCGGTCTTGACGAGGTAGACGTCCTGGTTCTGCTTCTGGTCGTACGTGACCGCTTTCCCTTTCAGGAAAGCCGCGGCAGCCTGACCGGCGGGATCGAGCGCCGCGATGCCGGCGTCGGAGATGCCGAGCGTGGTGACGTTTGGGATCGAGTTCCGCTGCGCATCGTAGTTCGCGAAGAAGAAGTGCTTGTCGTGCACGATCGGACCGCCGAGGCTGAAGCCGTACTGATTGAAGTGATACGGCGGCTTGGCGACCGGGATGCCGGTGACGTCCTGACGAAGCTGGTTGAGATAGTCCTGCGAGCGATACTTGCGATCGCGATAGAAGTCGAAGACGGTGCCATCGAAATCGTTCGTGCCTGACTTCGTGATGACGTTGATGACCGCACCGCCGGCGCGGCCGTATTCGGCCGAATAGGCGTTCGCGTTCACTTCGAATTCTTTGACCGCGTCCTGCGAGAACTGATACGGCGCGCGGCCCGAACCGGTGCGGCCGAGCGACTGGCCGAAGAACGTGTTGTTGTTGTCGGCGCCGTCGACGACGACGCTGTTCAGCGTGCCGCGCTGACCGGCGAAGCTGATGTCGCCGCTGCGCGGGTCGCGCACGACGCCGGGCGTCGTCAGCACGAAGTCGATGAAGTTGCGTCCGTTCGCCGGCAGGTTCTGAATCGCTTTTTCATTGACGACCGAGCTCACCTCGGACTTCGTCGTTTCGATGACCGGCGTCGCCGCCGTGACCGTCATCGATTCCGAGATGCCCGCGTGCAGCTTCAGGTTCAGCGTCATGTCGGAGCCGACGTTGACGACGACCTTGTCGTACTTGACCGGCTGAAAACCGGAGAGCTCGCTGCTCACGCGATAGGTGCCCGGAGGAAGGAGCGCGATTTCGTAGTGGCCGGTGCCGTTGCTGACCGCCATCCGATTGAAACCGGTTGCGGCGTTCGCGGCCGAGACCGTGACGCCCGGAAGCGCGGCGCCGGAGTCGTCGGTGACATTGCCCGAGATCGAGCCGTTGCTGCTCTGTGCGAAGACGCCCAGCGGCGTCAGCAGGAACAGCGCGAGGAGAGAAAACAAGCGGATATGCTTCGCGTGATTCATAGAGACTCCTTGCGAGAGTTGGTAAGTGAACTGCAGCCGAATTGTTTGGACGAGGCGGAGAATAGCATAGGGGTTTGAAGGGTGGCGATACGGACAATTAACCCGGCGACGGGCGAGGTTTTGCGGACGTTCGAGGAGCTCTCGGATGACGAGATCCACGCGCGTGTTGCGCGTGCGGATTCAGCCTTCCGCATCAATCGGGCGCGATCCTTTCACGACCGCGCGATGCGCATGTCGAAGGCGAGTGAAGTTCTCCTCGCACGACGTAAAGATCTCGGACGGACGGCGACGATCGAGATGGGGAAGCCACTCGCTGCCGCGATCGCGGAAGTTGAAAAGTGCGCGCTCGCCTGCCGCTACTACGTGGATCATGCGGAATCATTTCTCGCCGATGAGCGCGTCGCGACGAATGCGAAGGAATCCTTCATCCGCTACGAGCCGCTCGGCGTCGAGCTGGCGGTGATGCCGTGGAACTTTCCGTTCTGGCAGGTCTTCCGTTTCGCGGCGCCGGCGTTGATGGCGGGAAATGTCGGCCTGCTGAAACACGCGTCGAACGTGCCGCAGTGCGCGCTTGCGATCGAGGAAGTGTTGCGCGACGCCGGCTTCGATGCGGACGAGTTTCAGTCGCTGCTGATCGGCTCCGACAAAGTGCCGCTGCTGCTCGCCGATGAACGCGTCAAAGCGGCGACGCTGACCGGCAGCGAACCGGCCGGCGCCAGCGTGGCGTCGGCAGCGGCGAAGCGAATCAAGAAGAGCGTGCTGGAGCTCGGCGGCAGCGATCCGTTCATCGTCATGCCGAGCGCAAACGTCGACAAAGCGGTGGAGATCGGCGTGAAAGCGCGCGTGCTGAACAACGGGCAGTCGTGCATTTCCGCGAAGCGATTCATCGTGCACGAAGCGATCGCGGAAGAGTTCGAGCGCAAGTTCGTCGATGCGATGAACGCGCTGAAGATTGGCGATCCGCTCGACGAATCGGTTGACGTCGGACCGCTCGCGACGCCGCAACTCGTCGACGATCTCGACGCGCAGGTACAGAAGTCGATCGCCGCCGGCGCAACGTTGCTCGCCGGCGGAAAGCGGATCGGCGAGCGCGGAAACTTCTACGCGCCCACGGTGCTCGCGAACATCCCTGACGATGCTCCGGCCGCGCGCGAAGAGACGTTCGGTCCGGTGGCGTCGCTGTTCCGCGTCGCGTCAATCGAAGATGCGATCGAGCGTGCGAACGCGACGACGTTCGGACTCGGCGCCAGCGTCTGGACAAACGATCGCGCGGAGATCGAGCGCTTCGTCGATGAGATCGAATCAGGTCAGGTGTTTGTCAACGCCATGGTCGCGTCCGATCCGCGCATGCCGTTCGGCGGCGTGAAGCATTCCGGCTACGGCCGCGAGCTCGGCGTCCACGGCATCCGCGAATTCGTGAACATCAAAACGGTCTGGATCGAGTAGCGATCGCTACCGCATCGCTCTGACGACGTTGAAGAGGATCGCGGCGACGAGGAGCGCCGCGCCGAGGACGCACTGGCGAATGTTCAGCGTCATCATCCCGGAAACGACGAATGCGATGCCGATGACGCCGACGAGGATCGAACCGATGCCAGGCTTCGCGACGCGTGGTGCAGCGACGCAGCGATCGCAAACCGCCTCATCCCCGGCCAGATCGCGAAAGCACGTTTTGCAGTAGTGATTCTTTGACACGGAAGAGAAAGTGGCTCCGGCAGCAGGACTCGAACCTGCGACCCACGGATTAACAGTCCGTTGCTCTACCAACTGAGCTATGCCGGAGTACGGTCAAAGGCGCCGGAAAATACCATCGCGGCTTTTCCTGCGTCAAGGATGGCAACGGCGCGTAACCCGCGGCATCGGCATCGTATTTCTCGCCTACAATCACGGCCGCATGTCTCGGGAGATCGTGATCAACGCGACCCGGCACGAGTCGCGGATCGCCGTTCTCGATGAGGGTCAGGTCGTCGAGCTGTGGGTCGAGCGGACGCGCCACCGCACCATCGTCGGCAATATCTATAAAGGCCGCGTCACCAAAGTTCTGCCGGGCATGCAGTCCGCCTTCGTCGACCTCGGCCTCGAGCGCGACGCGTTCCTCTACGTCTCCGACGTCATCGAAGACCTCGAGGAGTACGACAACGACAGCACGGAAGACATCCACTTCGAGGACGCCATGCAGCGCCCCGAAGCGTCGATCTCCGATCTGCTGCGCGAAGGTCAGGAGATCGTCGTTCAGGTATCGAAAGACACGATCGCCGGCAAAGGCGCGCGCATCACCAGCCACATCACGCTGCCCGGTCGTTTCCTCGTGTTCATGCCGACGGTCAACCACATCGGTGTCTCGCGGCGAATCGAGAACGAAGGCGAGCGGACACGGCTGAAAGAGCTGCTGGAGAAAATTCGCCCGCAGCATTCGGGCGGATTCATCGTCCGCACCGCCGGCGAAGATCGCAACGAAGAAGAGTTCGTCGCCGATCTCAAATACCTGACCGATCTCTGGGAGCAGATTCGCCGCCGCGCCGAGAAAGCGTCAGCGCCGACCGTCATACATCACGATCTCGATCTCGTCCTGCGGACGATTCGCGACGTGCTCGGCCCCGAGTTCAAAAGCGTGTGGGTCGACTCGGTCGAGCAGTATCAGCGGATCGTCGAGTTCCTCGATCACATCCAGCCGAACCTCGTGTCTCGCGTTCGCCTGTTCCGCCGCGAAGAACCGATCTTCGATGAGTTCGGCATCGAGCCGGAAATCGGCAAAGCGCTGAAGTCGAAGGTGTGGCTGAAGTCGGGCGGCTACATCGTCATCAACCAGACCGAAGCGCTCGTCGCCATCGACGTGAATACC
>JAOBAU010000030.1 GCA_025463165.1 Acidobacteriota bacterium
GATCACGAGCGCCGTCCCGAGAAAATTCAGGTCGAGCGACGGCAGGATTCGATCTCTCGTCGCCATCAGTGTCCGAGTCCCTCTGCGGATTCCGGCGGCGCTTTCGGCTGCTGTCCCGGAATCGGCATGTCGCCTTCGCGAATCTGCTCGAGCGTGTCGGGGTTCGACAGATCGAGGTTCGCGTTCGTGATCTCTTTGTGGAAGCGCGCTTCGTAGAGCAGTTTCGCGAGCGGCGCCGCGTCAACGCCGCCGTGGCCGCCGTGCTCGACGAAGACGACCACGACCATCTCCGGCTTCTCGTACGGTCCGTACGATGCGAACCACGCGTGGTCCTTGTACTTGAACGGCAGCCCTTCCGTCTTTACCCAGCCGTGCTGCGCGATGACCTGCACGGTTCCCGTCTTTCCGGAAATGCCGAGACCCTGGATGCGCGCGTTGCCGCCCGTCCCGCCCTGCTCGTTGACAACTTTCCACAGCCCCTTCCGCACCGTCGCCAGCGCGGCGGGGGAAAGCGGTACCTGATGCAGGACTTCCGGCTGCACCTGGCGGCGTTCCAGCCTTCCATCGGGGAGCTGATGTTCGACCATTCGCAGCACGTGCGGGCGGAAGACTTTTCCGCCGTTGGCGATGGCGGCCATCATGTTCGCGACCTGCAGCGGCGTGACGATGAGCGGTCCCTGTCCGATCGACACCGAGATCGTTTCCGACGGATACCACTTGCGATGCTGTTTCTCCGCGGCCCACTGCGTCGACGGAACGATGCCGGCCTTCTCGCCGTCGAGATCGATCTGCGAGATCTCGCCGAAGGTCAGGTTGTGCGCGTACTTGTTGATGTTGTCGACGCCGAGGCGCGCGCCGGTGTTGTAGAAGAAAATGTCGCAGGAGACTTTCAGCGCGTTCGAGACGTCGACGGCGCCGTGACCGTTCTTCTGCCAGCAGCGGAAACGGCGGCCGAAGAAGACGCCCGAACCGCCGCAGCTGAACGTCGTGCCGGTGCCGATGGCGTTGTCGGAGAGTCCGGCCATCGCCATGACGGTCTTGAAGACCGAGCCTGGTGAATAGAGTCCCTGAATGGCGCGATTGAGCTCAACCTTGAACGGATTCGAAGAAATCGTCCGCCACACTTCGGGCGTGAAGCGTTTCGAGTAGACGTTCGGATTGAAAACGGGGGAGGAGACCATCGCCAGCACTTCGCCGTTACGCGGATCGAGTGCGACGGCGGCGCCGACGAACTCGTTCTCGATGAAGTACTGCTCGGCGCGTCGCTGCAGCTCGAAGTCGATCGTCAGATAGACGTTGTCGCCGGCGCCCGGCAGCTTGCGCGCGGGCGCGTACTCGGCGAGACGGCGGCCGTGACTGTCGTACTCCCAGTACTGCGCGCCATCGTGGCCGCGCAGATATTCGTCGTACATCAGCTCGACGCCGCGCTTGCCGATCAGATCGCCCTGCTTCAGATCTTTGTGGCGGCCGGTGAGATCTTTCTCGCTCACTTCACCGATGAAGCCCATCACGTGCGCGGCCATCGTGCCGTACGGATAGTTGCGGCGCTGCACCGGCTCGACGTTCAGCTCCGGGAAAGCGATCGACTGCGCCTGCAGCGTCGCCACCTGCGTCATCTGCAGATCTTCCGCGATGATCAGCGGCTGCGTGATCTTGATCTCTTTCCCTTTTTCGAGCCGCGCCGCGATCTCCTGCGGCGTGACGGCGAGGACTTCGGAAAGGAACGTGACGAGCTTGGTCTGATGGTTCGGGTCACCCTTCACGAGCGGCTTCATGACCACACGGTCGAGCGCCAGCGAATACGCGGGCGAGTTGTCGGCGAGGATTTTTTCGCCGCTGCGATCGAAGATCAGGCCGCGCTTGGCGGGGACGATGACTTCACGCAGCGCATTGGACTCGGAGAGGTTGCGCCACTTCTCCGCCTGCACGCCCTGTACGAACCAGAACGCGCCCGCGAGGAACGTGAAGAGCACCACGATTCCCCAGAGAAACGCGTTGATGCGAAAACTCAGGAACTTCTGATCGTCTCGATAAACGCGCATGGGAGCTGGCGGATTACCAGCCGGTCTGGCGCCGCGTGGCGTCGATCGGCTCTTCTTTCAGGAACAGGAGCAACAACTGATAGACGAGCATTCCGAACAGACAGGTGAAGATCGTTTTCACGAACATGCCCTGCTCGAACATGTCGATTTTCTGCCGGAGGAGGATGTTCACGAGGAAGTAAACGACGAGCTCGTTGAGCACGACCGCGCCGATGAGACAGGCACCGAACGACAGCGTGCCGCGCAGCACGAGGCGCGCGTTGATCGACGCCACGATGTACGCGCAGACCGTCAGCGAAAAGGCGTGCATGCCGAACGGCGCATTCGAGAAGGCATCCTGGACGAGACCGGCCGCGACGCCGGCCATGATCGCTCCGAAAATGTTCCCGCCCATCGAGTAGTAGACGATGAGGACGACGTACGGATTGAAGAACGCCAGTGCGTTCGGCGAGAAGCGATCGAGCAGCGAATGCAGCGTCAGCGCGATCAGCAATCCGATGATGAATCGAAGCCATCTCAAGGAGCGTACCTCGCTACCTCGGGTGGGATTTTGCGTGTATGCAACACGATCACTTCCTCGATGCTGCCGAAGTCGATCGACGGCCGGACGGTGATCGTCTTGAAGAGCTCCGAGCCCTTCTCCGCTTTCGTCACGACGCCGATAGGAATGCCTTTGGGATAGATGCCGTCGATGCCTGCGGTGAGCACGGCGTCGCCCGGCTGCACGTCGGCGAGTACGGGAATGTCGAGGAGCTGCGCGCCGCCCGCGCCGTCGCCGCGCAGCACGCCCTGGCGGCGCGTCCGTTCGAGCAGCGAGCCGACGGAACAGTTGTTGTCGCTGACCAGCTGCACCTTCGACATGTCGTGCGTCGTCAGAATTACGCGGCCGATCAGGCCATTCGCGCCGACCACTGCATCATTGACCTCGACTCCGGCCGCGGAGCCGCGATCGAGAATGATCGATTTGAAGCGACTCGACGTGTCGAGCATGATCGCGTGCGCCATCGTCGTGCCGGTCGTGAACTGTTCCGCGTAACCGAGCAGTCCGCGCAACCGCCGCAGATCGCCCTCCGACTGACGCAGCTTCAGGTTCTCCGTCGTCAGCTGCGCGACTTTGTTGTGCAGGTCGAGGTTCTCACGCACCGAGCGGCGCATGTCGAGATAGCCGTGGTACATGTCGGAAGCCGACTGCCCGACCCAGTTCACCGCCTTCGGCACCGGCGAGAAAACGGTCATCACGGTCCGCTCGAAGAGCGTGCGCGTTTCGCCGATATACCGCGTCTGACTGCTGCGGCTCATCAGCACAAAAAGACACGCGAGAACGACGATGAGAAGGAGCGTCGGCCGGCGAGGAATGACGTCTGTGGTTACTGCCATGTTCGCGTTCGCTCTCAGCAGTTTTCAAGCCAGCTGAAATCGGTGCTGAGTGCAGAGTGC
>JAOBAU010000309.1 GCA_025463165.1 Acidobacteriota bacterium
TGCTCGGGCGCATTCGCGATCGCCAGCAACGATCGACCGTCATCGGCCCGATGTTCACGCGATTGAAAGAAGGTTTCCGCTACGTGCGGCGCGAGCGCGTCGTCCTCATCCTCCTCGGCGTCGTCGCGGCGTCGAGCTTCTTCGGCTATCCGTTCATGAACCTGATGCCGGTCATCGCGCGAGCACTCTTCAAGAATGACGCGACCGGACTCGGATGGCTGATCGGCGGCTTCGGCACCGGCGCATTCGCCGGCGCGCTGGCGCTGTCGTTCCGCACGCCGAAGCGCTACATCCTCCGGACGATCGTCGTCTCGCTGCTGATCTTCGGCGTGTCACTCGGCGCCGTCGCATTCGCGCGCACGCCGGCGCCGGCGGTGGCGCTGCTCGTGATCTCCGGCGCCGCAGCGGTTGTGTCGATCGCGCTCTGCAACACGTCGATTCAGCAGCGGATCGCCGACGAAATGCGCGGCCGCGTGCTCAGCATGTATACGTTCGCGTTTTTCACCGCGGTGCCTTTCGGCAACCTCGTCGCCGGATCGCTGGCGGAACACCGCGGCATTCGCGTGACGATCGCGTTGATGGCGAGCGGACTGCTGGCGTCAGGTGTGCTCGCCGGAGCGCTGCTGCGCCCCACGTCAGGATGACGTGGGTTAGATCGTCGCCAGAATCTCGTCCATCGTGGCGCGTTTGCACGTGTACATCGGCGTGTCGCGCTGCGTGAACTTCGACGATTCCGTTTCGCGCAGCTCCTGCACGAGATCGAGAAACTCGGCCGGCGAATCGGCTTCGAATGCCACGACAAAATCCTGATCGTCGAGGCCGAACGAATACGTCGTGTTGATCTTCACGCGCGGGTATTTGTGGCCGATGGCGATGTGCTCGTTCATGATCTTCTGCCGGTCGGCCATCGGCAGCAGGTACCAGTCGCGCGTCTTCACGAACGGGTAGACGAACAAAAACGGCTTCTTGCCGGGAACGATTTTCAGCCGGCGTCCTTCCTGTCCGTCGTGAACGTGCTCGTCGACGTACTGCGAATGCTTGGTCATCGCGAGGTACGACAGCGGGACATCGAGGAAACGGCCGAGGATGGAGCGATTGATGTCGGCGGCCATTTGGGCGAAAGGCTCGATGTCGTAGCCGATGCGCCAGAGCATGAAGTCGACGCCCGGCTTCAGACCCATCGTCGAATAGGGGAGCATCATCATCGGACCGGTGTAGCGCGCGACGAGCTCCGCGAACTCGCGCCGCGCTTCCGCTTTCAGCTCTGCGCTCTCGCTGCGGAACGCGCGATCGACGCGGAAAAACATGAAGTTGACGAACTGCCGCGCGAGCGGAGTTTCGGCGGGGCGGGCGGTTTGCGGCTCGGGCTGCGCGGTCGTGGTCATAGCGCGCGGATTGTAGCAGTTGCATTTGCTACGATGCCCGGGCCGTGAACCGACCGACCGCCAACGCGCCGAGCAGCGCACGTTCGTACCAGCAGCTCCTGACGCGGCTGCTGCGTCACGGCAACTACTCGCAGCTGCGGAAGACGATCGACAAGACGCTCGCCGCCGACATCGCGCCGGTGCTGCCGCTGCTGCTCGAAGAAGATCGCAAGCGCGTGCTCTCGCTCCTCATCGAAGCGGGGAAAGCAGCGCGCGCGCTGCTCGAGCTCGACGACACCGATCTTGACGAGATCCTCGAATCGGTCGATGACGCGGCGCTCGCCGCGATCTGCAGCTCGTCCGCGCCCGATGATGCCGCCGACCTCCTCGACGTCCTCGACGAAGAGCGCCGCGCAAACGTCCTCACGCTCCTCGGCGCGACGCAGGGTGCGAAGCTCGAGTCGCTGCTCGAAGGTGAAGAAGAGACGGCCGGCTCGCTGATGAACACCGAGTTCCTCGCGCTCGATAGTGAGCTGTCGATCGCGCAGGCGATCGAAGCGGTGCGCCAGTACCCGCGCAAGGATTCGTTCTTCTACGTCTACTGCGTCGACGCGGAGATGCATCTCGTCGGCGTGTCGTCACTGCGCAGCATGATCCTCGCCGAGCCGTCGTCGTCGCTCGAATCGATCATGACGCAGGGCGTCGTCCGCTGCCAGATCGACTCCCCGCCGGAAGAGGTCGCGCAGATCGTTTCGAAGTACGACCTCTTGTCGCTGCCGGTCGTCGATGTGCAGAATCGGCTTGTCGGAATCGTGACGGTCGACGACGTGCTCGACGTGATTCAGGAACAGGCCGAAGCCGACCTGCTGCACCTCGCCGGCGTCAATGCATCGGAACGCGTCTCAACGTCGGCAGGCGATTCGTTCAAGCTGCGCTTCCCGTGGCTGGCCATCAATCTCGCGACGGCGTTCTTCGCATCGTGGGTCGTCCACTTTTTTCAGGGGACGATCGCCCGATGGGCGGCGCTGGCCGTCTTCATGCCGATCGTCGCCGGGATGGGCGGCAATGCGGGAACGCAGACGCTGACCGTGTTCGTGCGCGGCCTCGCACTCGGCGAAGTCGACTGGCGCAGCGGCTTCGGACCGATCTGGAAAGAGATGGCGGTCGGCTTCGGCAACGGACTGGCGAACGGGCTGCTGACGATGCTGATCGTCGGTCTCTGGACCGGCGACTGGGCGCTCGCGGTCGTGCTGCTGATCGCGATGATCTTCAATCTCGTGATCGCCGGAATCGCCGGCGGCCTCGTGCCGCTCGTGCTGGAGCGATTCGGTTTCGATCCCGCCATCGCATCATCGATCTTCGTGACGACTTTCACCGACGTCGGCGGCTTCTTTTCGTTCCTCGGACTGGCGACGATCGCGATGCGCTATTTCGCGCATCCGTGAGGTGAGGCATGAGGTACGCGGCATGAGGCATGAGTAACAGCGCGGCCTCTACTCATACCTCATTCCTCATGCCTCATACCGTGCGCCACAGTCACCGTCTCGACACCCGCCCTCGAACAACCGGCAGCGCGCGCACGAACGCCCGCTCCACATTCCCAACCTGCGGTTCCGTCGCGACGCGCGTGTAGATCGCGGTCACGCGGCCGGACGCGGTTTGCGTGAGATCGAGTCCCGGTGAGGAGAGCAGCGTCTCGGCGATCGTGAATCTATCGTTCGCCAGCGCGATGCCTGGTCCATCGATGTGCGCCGCGACGATCGTCGTGCCGTCGCGCCTTGCGACGAGATAGCGGACGCCATCCCACACGACCTGCGAGCTCGCTCCGCCGGCGATGAGCGGCGTGCTGCCGGCGACGATGCCGGACGCGGAGACGTGCGCCGCCGCGATGCCGTTCGGACCGGTCCAGGTGACGAGGAAGTCCTCGCCGTCGGACGCGACGCTCGCATCGCCGTTGCTGACCGCGTCATCGTTGCTGACGGCGATCGCGATCGGCTGCGAATCGATCAGCGTCAGCGAGCCGCTCACCCGCGTCGCGTAAAGGTTTGTTCGAAAAACCGGAAAGAGGATGATCGATGGAACCTCGACCCGCTCGTCCCACGTGACGAGATATTCGGAACCGTTCCAGGCCGCGGACAGATTGCCGGCCAGGATGTTCGACGGTGTGAGCGTGAGCGGCAGCGCATCGATGGCGTCGCCGCTGTTGCCGACGCGGATTGCATCGATCGCACCGGTCGTGCAGTTCAACCATGCCAGCAGCGAACTGCTCGCGCCATGCGTAAGCGTCAGGCCGGCCACGCAGCCATTCGCGACGGTGTGCGCGTCGAGCAGATGGCCGGCTGGATCGATGCGCGCCGTACCAATCGAAGATGAATTGCCGGAGCGAACGATCCAGGCGGCGAGGAAGTTCGTTCCGTCGAAGATGATGTGCGGCGCCCTGCCGGACGTGGAGAGCTGAATGCCGCGGCCGTCGAGCGCGCCGGACGGTGTGACGCGCGACGCGTACACGCCGCTGTCCTCGCTCCAGACCGTCATCGTCACGCCGGCGCCGGTGGCGATCGATGGCGACGTCTGGCGCGGCGCGGAGCTCGACACGAGCCGTTCCGGATTGGCGATGAGGATCGTCGTGTCGATGAGACGGCTCATGACGTCGTAGTTGATGTCGGTTAGCGGATTGACGGAGAAACGGCTGTCGTTCCAGACGAGCAGCACGCCGCCGCCATTCGAAGCGAGGTTCGGATAGCCGACGAGCCCGCTCGTTTGCCAGCCCGCGAGGACGGCCGGCTGATCGAGCGCGGTTCCGTCGCGACCGAGATGTTGTGCGCGGATCGCCTGCAGCGGTGCGTCGGCCCAGACGAGCAGATACGTGTTGCCGTTCCAAACGACGCGCGGCTGCTGGACCGTTACATCGGACGGCACGCCGGCCGGATGCAGGTCGCGGATGACGTTCAGGTTTGCGCCGACGCGCATGACCTGCAGTTCATCGCTGCTCGAAGTGAGCGCGCGTGTAAAGACGAGGAAGTCGGTACCGTCGGACGCGACGAGCGGACCGTCGGCCGGCGAAAGCGCCTGGGCGAGGATGGCGTTGCCGGCGACGTTTCCGCTCGCGTCGATGTGCGCGGCGGGAAGCGAGTTCGGGAGGCCGTTCGTCGACGTCCAGACCATCAGGAAGTCGGAGCCGTTCGACGTCACTGTCGCGGCGTAGTTGTTTGCGGAAGGCTGCGGCACGGCGACGTCGAGCGCGATCGTACGCGCGTCGCGGTCGAGCACCGCGTACGAGATGCGCGGCGCCTTCGAAACGTCGGCGGCATACGCGACGATGATGCGCGAGCCGTTCGTCGCTACGTTGCGCGGGTAGCCGAACGCATCTTCGCGAAGCGTGCGCGGCGCCTCGATGAGCGCGCCGCTGGCGTCGATGCGCGCCACGCGGATCGTGTACTTCGGGCCGGAGCTCGTCGCGAACGACGTTTCCGACCAGACGATGACGTACGACGAGCCGCTCCAGACGACTTCGGCGCCGCTGCCTGCCGAGCCTCCGATGCGGATGCCGGTCTCATCGAGAATCTGTCCGCGAAAATCGATGCGCGTCGCATACAGACCGCCCAGCGGCGAACGGGCGTCACTCCACACTGCCAGAAAGTTGGTGCCGTCCGACGCCACCGCCGGCGCGATCTGATCGCCCGGCGCGTTGCCGTGAGTGACGGACGAGACCGGGACATCGCTCTGCGCCGGCAGCGCCGTCGAGAGAAGAAGGAGAATCGCGAGCAGGAAACCGGTCCGTTTCATCGTTCGGATATACGAATGGACATCCCGTTTTGTCCAAATAATGACTTCGCGTCTTTTTTGCCGATTTTGCGGCGCGCGCGGCCCGATTCGTGGCGAGGCCAACCGTGTCGCGACGCGTCGGCACGATGTGCCGGCAGCGCCTGTACGCCGAATAATATGCGTAAAAAAGACGCAAGCACCGTGTAAAAGGGAGGTTACCTGCCGCTGAAACGAACGTCTCGTTTTTCACCCTGCATGTGGAAAGTGAAAATTCGTTTTGTCAAGTGCACAATTCGCGCTGCTATGGTTGAGGCAGTTTTGACCTAAGGTCAATGTTCGCAACAACTTGGGTCGTGTCGCACACCTCATTGTGCAAATCGCTCGAAAGACCGCAGTTTTTGGCCCTTTCTGAGTTTTTCACAGCGATATCCGCAGGGTTTTCCGCAGATTCTGTGTAAAGCCGGCCTCACCCTCGCGAATCAGCCGCGGCCGATCGCCGGTAAAGTCCACGATTGCTGAAGGTTCGCCCTCGATCGGCCCCGCGTCGAGGAGGCCGTCGAGCGCATCCTGCAACGTTCGTGCGAGTCGATTTGGCGCGGAAGTCGGTGGTTCCCCCGCCCGATTCGCACTCGTCGACACCAGCGGACCGGTCCGTTCGAGCAGGAGACGCAGCCATTCCACAGCCGGGACGCGGACGGCAATCGACAACGCCTCCTTCGTGGCGAGGACGGCGGTCAGGGGAGCGGGCCAGAGGTCGTTCAGGATCGGCGGAACCGCCGCTCCGAGCGCTTCCACCTGCGCCACGGAGGCGGCAAGAATGACGAACGGCTTTGTTTCCTCCCGCCCTTTGATCGCCGCGATGCGCGACGCGACCTCGCGGCTGCCGGCCAGCCCGTGCAGGCCGTAGATCGTATCGGTCGGAAGAAGCACGACGCCGCCGCCGCGCAACACCGCGGCGATCTCATCCAGCGTGGCCGGTGATGTATCGCTCCAGCGCGTCACGCACGCACCTTGCGCGGTTTTCCCTTCGCCTGCTCGAGCAGCTCCTTCGCATGGACGATGGCGCTGGCAGGGACCGATTCGCCGCCGAGCATCCGCGCGATCTCGGAGACGCGCTCCTCATGCTCGTCGAGACGGCGGATGCGCGCGCGCGTGTGTCCGCCGGCGTCTTCTTTCCAGACGTAGAAGTGCGTCGTGCCGAAGCTGGCGATTTGCGGCAGGTGCGTCACGCAGATGACCTGATTGCCGGCCGCGAGCTCCTGCAGTTTCCGGCCGACGACTTCCGCGACGCGGCCGCCGATGCCGGCGTCGATCTCATCGAAGACGAGCGTCGCCGCGGCAGCACGCGTCGATGCCTTGAAGAGCGCCGCGGCGATGGCCAGCTGAATGCGCGACAGCTCGCCGCCCGATGCGATCTTCTGCATCGGCTTCGGCTCTTCGCCGCGATTCGGCGCGATGAGGATGTCGATCCGATCGAAGCCTTCCTCGCCGAACGCGATCGGGCCGTGATCGCCGGCGAAGCGCGAGTCGCTGTCGGCGGCGGTGGCGAGGGTAATGCGAACCGTCGTGCGCTCCATGGCGAGGTCGTTGAGCTCCGACTGGATCGCCGACTGAAACGCACGCGCCGCTTTCCCGCGCGCGGCGGACAACTCCTCCGCCAGCTTCCGATACGTGGCAAACCGCGACTCCTCGGCGTGCGCGAGCTTCTCGACGTTCGCTTCGTAATCGCTGAGCCGCTCGAACTCATCCTGAATCGTGAGGAGATGCTCGAGCACCGCGCCGATCGAGCCGCCGTACTTCTTGTTGAGGCGCTCGATGGTGACGAGGCGATCTTCGACCTCTTCGAGCCGCTCCGGATCATGCCGGACGGACTCGGTGAGATTGCCGAGCGTCCGCGCGGTGTCGCGCAGTTTGTCGATGACGTCGGTGAGCTCGTCGCCGGCCTGGCGCAGCTCGGCGATCTCGCGCGAGAGCGGCTGCAACAGATGCGCGGCGCGGCCGAGCTGCGTCAGCGCGGAATCGTCGTCATCATCAATGAGCGCGAATGCGCCGCTCGCGGCGGCGATCACTTCACGCGCATGCGCGAGCATCGCTTTCTCGCCGCGCAGCGCTTCCTCTTCCGTCGGATCGAGCTTCGCCGCGGAGATCTCGTCGATCTGATATTTGAGCAGATCGAGCCGCAGCGTTCGATCGCGCTGCGCGGCCGACAACTCGCGCAGCTCTTCCGCCGCGACTCGCCACTGCCGATACGCATCGCGCACGCGGCGCTGCAGCTCCGCGTGTCCGCCGAACTCGTCGAGCAGCTCGCGGTAACTCTGCCCGGCGACGCGCGACTGCGATTCGTGCTGCCCGTGAATCTCGAGGATCGCATCCATCGCCGCCGCGAGCTCGCGGACGGAAAGTGGCGAGCCGTTGATGAGCACGCGTCCCCGTCCGCCGGCGCTCAGCTCACGTTTGACGATGACTTCGACACCGTCGCCGGACGGCTCCGTCTCGATGCCCGCCGCCTCCAGCGATTCCGCCGTCCGCGCCGGCAGCTGAAAAACCGCCTCGGCGCTCATTCGTTCGCTGCCGGATCGGATCATGTCGGTCGAGCCGCGCGCGCCGCGCAGCAGCTCGAGCGAATCGATGAGCAGCGATTTTCCGGCGCCCGTCTCGCCGGTCAGGACATTCAGTCCCGGTCCCGGCTCGATCGCGAACTCCTCGACGATGGCGAGGTTGCGGACCTTCAGGTACGTAATCATCGCGGCTGGCGAGATGGTACCAATCGCGGCAGCAACTTTGCTTTGTATTGCTGAGTATGCATATGAAAAAGCGATTCCTCATCCTCGTCGTGCTCGCGCTCGCCGCGTGCAGCCGCGAGCAGACGCAGCAGGTGAAACAGAAAGCCGTGAATGCGAAACAGCGCGTCGCGGATGCGCTCGACGTCGAAGCGCCGATCGAACGAAAACAGGCAGCCGCGGCGCAGGCGGCGCAGGATCGCGAGAAGGAACGTTTCGATCAGCAGTGGCGCGCGCTGCAGTCGTTTCGCGAACAACAGGCGGTGCAGGCCGCGCAGCAGCAGGCCGCGCA
>JAOBAU010000037.1 GCA_025463165.1 Acidobacteriota bacterium
TCGCGAAAGATCTTCGCCTCGGGCTCTTCGAGCGGAGTGACGCGCCGCGCGGGACGTGTGCGCGCGCGAACTTCCACCGGATTGAGCTCCCACAGTTCGCCCGACCATGTCACCAGCTCGTCGGGATCCCAGTACGAAACGCTTCCCTGGATTCCCGCTGTCAGCGCTTCACCCGGCACATACGCGCCGCTCTGTTGCACGAGCGTGCGAAGACGAAACGCGTAACGCGAACGCGGTGCCGCGCGCGTGCCGTCGTTCTCATCGGCGCGCAGCTCCGTCGTATGCGCGGCGACGAGCGTGCCGTCCGACAGCGGCAACGGATCGCGATAGTGTCCCGATGCATCAGCGGCCGGCGTGCCGTCCGGAACGTCTCGCGTCGAGCGCGGCGTCACCCAGCTGATTGCGATTCTGTCGGCGGGCAACGACGGCTCCGCGCCGAAGCGAACGATCTGTCCCGACGCGTGCGTGCTGAACTCCGGCGCGTCGACGCCGAAGTAGACGCCGGGATTCGCCGCGTCCTCGCGCAGTTGGAAGAGATTTCCGATGAGGTTCGTGTTCGCGCGATTGATCCCGGTGCCGTTGAACTCCGTGAGACCGCTGTCGTTCATGCTCCGATCGAAATACCCGAACAGCTCATGGCGTCCGATGTGATTGATCGTCTCCTCGGACGTCCCGTCTTCGTTCATCTCCCACGGGAAAAACTGATTGATGCTGATTCCCTGCAGGTTCGTGCCGGCGAGCAAATCGGTACGGCTGGCGCGCGGCTCCGGAAAGACTTCCGTCCGCTGCTCGCTGCGCATCGCGCCGGCCGTTTCGTCGGCGTAGTCGAACGTGCCGTACGAATTCGCTTCATCGTCATCGGCGTCGGCCTGCTGATCGCGCTGCAAATGATCCCAGCGCGTGAAGATCACGCGGCCGAAGCTGTCGATCGACGGCGAGAAAAGTCCGGATGGCGTGTGATTGAGCAGTCGCAGATCGCCGGTGGCGGGATCGAGACTCCAGAGTCCCGTGACCGTCGCCGCCTCTTCGTACTCATCGAGCTGCGGATAGAGATGCCGCTCGCCGCTGCGAGGACGATCGGAGGTGAAGAGGATGCGATCGTCGGTGCCGTAAATCGGACTGACGTTGTTGTAGTCGGCCGGCTGGTTGGCGATCTTCTTAATGACCGGCGTTTCGTTTTGGCCGAGGCCGGTGATCTCGTAGATTTGCCAGACGTAATCGTCGTAGAGGTACTGGCGCGGCGGCGCGCCGATGACCATGCTGAAGAGCGCCTTCGTCCCGCTCCAGTGCACCGACGGCTCGCGCACCGCGATCGCCGTCGGTCCCTGCATTCCGGTCACGCCGAAGCCGGCGGTGCGCGTCAGATTTTTCGTCGTCCCGTCCGGATAGCGGATCCAGAGATCGCCGCCGCGCGGCGCGGCTACGACTGACGAAAGCTGATTGCCGAACGTCGATGCGACCGTCGTGAAGTCGGCCGGGGCCGGCACCTGCGTCACGAAGAGAATCGGATTTCGAAGCTGCGCGGCGGCGATCACGGCGGCAAACAACAGGGCTTGCATGATCCCGTCATTATCCGCTCCGCTGCTCGAGCACGCGGTGCGCGCCGTCACGCGCCGCCGGCAAATCGATCGTAAAGACCGAGCCGGCGCCGGGCGTGCTCTCCGCGGTGACGTCGCCGTTCATCGCACGCGCGAGATCGCGACTGATGGCCAGCCCGAGACCGACGCCGGCGGAACGGGCAGCGCGCGCGCCGGTCGGATCGAGTTGCACGAATGGCGAAAAGATTCGCGCCAGCTGTTCGGGATCAACGCCGATGCCGGTATCGCGAACGCGGATGCGCACGCGCTCGCCGTCGCTCTCGCAACTGACCGCGATGACGCCGCGCGGCGGCGTGAACTTCACGGCATTCGTCAACAGATTGAGGAGGATTTGCTGCAGGCGATTCGGATCGGCGAGCGCCACGGTCGCGTCGCTGCAATCCGTCGTGGTGAGACGCAGCTCTGCTTCGTCGATCTGCACGCGAACGAGTTTCTCGGCGCGCGAGATTGCTTCCGTGACCGGCACCGCGGACGGCTGGACCTGCACGCCGCTCGCTTCCATCCTTGCGAAGTCGAGGATGTCGCTGATCATCGTCATCTGCGTCCGGCACGCTTCGCGAATCGTCCGCACCGCTTCTTCCTGCTCTTCATTGAGCAGGCCGAACGCGCCGGCCGCGAGCAGATCGGCGTTGCCGTAGATGGCGGTCAGCGGCGTTCGCAGATCGTGCGACATCATCGACAGGAACTTCGCTTTCGCTTCGCTCGACTCCTCGGCGAGCCGCCGCGCCTGCAGCAGCTGGTCTTCGTATTCGTGACGCTGAATCATGCGCAGACAGACGCAGTCGTTGACGAACACGCCGTCGCGTTCCGTGCGCGCGCCGTTGAGCAGCATCGGCACATCGACGCCATCTTTCGTCCGAAACGGAAGATAGATTTCGTCCGCGCTCCCCTGCACTTTCAACATCGGCAGGAGATAGGTGTGATGAAAGATGCGGCCGCCGGGAGGCAGGATCTTGTCGATGTGCCAGCCGAGAAGATCGAGGCGCGAGTAGTGGAGGAGGGCGGCGAGAGTCTCGTTCACTTCGACGATGGTGCCGTCGTCCCTGAAAGACACGAACCCGCACGGAGCGGTGTTCATCAGGTCGTGCATCGCGAATCACGGCGCGTCATGCGGCGGAGAGATAGCTCCTGATCGCGTCGATCGTTTCCTCCGGATGGCTGATGTGCGGGCAGTGTCCGGTCGCCTTCATCATCTTCAGCGTACTCCCCGGCATCGTGCGATAGAGATAGTTCCCGACTTCGACCGGCGCAATCGCATCTTCACTGCACTGCATGATGAGCGACGGAACGCGCACTTTCGCGAGGTCGGCGCGGTTGTCGGCGAAGAACGTCGTCTCCGCGAAGCGGCGCGTGATCTTCGGATCGGTCGAGCAGAAGCTTTCGTGCAGCTCGCGCGTCAGCTCGGGACGTTCGTCGTTCTTCATGATCACCGGCGCAAGGAAATTCGCCCAGCCGATGTAGTTCTTGTCCATCAGGTCGAGCAGCCCTTCGATGTCTGCGCGCTCGAAGCCGCCGATGTAATCGGCATCGTTCACGTAGCGCGGCGACGGTCCGACCATGATCAGTTTGCTGAAGCGTTCCGGCTCGCGGTTCGCGGCGAGCACGCCGATCATGCTGCTCACCGAGTGGCCAACGAAGATCACGTCGTGCAGGTCGAGCGCGGCGCAGATGTCGAGCACGTCCTGCGCGTAGCCGTCGAGCGTCGCATAGCGCGCCGCGTCGTACGCGTTCAGGTCCGACTTCCCGGAACCGACGTAATCGAAGAGGACGATGCGATAGTTGGCTTCGAACGCGGGCGTGATGAAACGCCACATCTGCTGATCGCAGCCGAAGCCGTGCGCGAAGAGGAGCGGCTGCGAGCCGCTGCCGAATACATGGACGTTGTTGCGAGTCAGGACGTCAGGCATTCCATGACCGAATGCAAGAAGCAGGCGCGGCCGACGGCGGCGGCGCCGCGAACGAACGCTCGTAACGATTGACGCGCATCCCCCAGGTAGGGAAACTCTGCTCCCACACACTCCCTGCTAATGAGAGAGAGCGCCAACGTGCGCAAGGAGAACAACCATGCCTGATTTCTCGATCAGCATCATCCCGAAGCCCGGAGGCGGAGCGATGTTCGATCCGAATTCGCTGCCGGCCCCGCAGCTCACAGGAGTCAACTGGAACAACACCACCGGAATCCCGCACCAGATTCGACTGGCCGACGGCAGCTTTGAGACCGAGGAGATTCTCTCTGGCGAAGGGTCGCGTCCGATGTACGTCGTCGATCAGAGCGCAACCGAGGGATCGACGATCCCGTACGCGTGCGCGCTGCATACCGATGAAGTCGGGAGCATTTTCGTCAGCGCGATCATCAACATGAACCCGGAGGACGCGCCATGAACGCGAAGCTTCTGATCGCCCTCGCGCTCACCGCCGCGACCGTGTCGGCGCAGACTCCGGCGCCGCAGCCCGCGCCGCAGCCGACGTTGCAGGTGCCGTGTCTTCCGGAGAAACAGGCGCTGCCGAAGATCCCGGAGCTCGTCCGCACTCCGCCCGATCCGGCCACCGGCGCGCCGGGCCGTCTGCGCGCCACCATCACCCTCGTCAGCGAGAAGAACCGCATCGCGGAGCGCAATCCGCTGCGGCTGCCGAACTCGAAGGGCCAGCTGAGCTCGTCGCAGCAGGGGCAGACCGGCACGTTCAACGCGTGCTTCCCGCAGTGGGTGCGCGCATTCCGCAGTCCCGACGCCGTGCCGCCGTACGCCGTCATTCCCGACGGCGGATACGGCGATCCGATGCTCGGACCGACGCTGCGTGCGCGCGTCGGCGACCTGATCGAGCTGACGTTCATCAACAACGTCAACCCGGCCGTCTTCAACAACTCGCGCGACGGCGGCATCGGAATCGACAAGGGCGACCAGCGGCAGTGCGACGACACCAGCGCCGGCTATCCCGGCCACGACATCTATCCGAACTGCTT
>JAOBAU010000369.1 GCA_025463165.1 Acidobacteriota bacterium
AGCTTCGCGATGCTGGCGTGGGTCGCGGCCGGTGGTGCGCTGCTCTTACTTCCCTAAGCTCGCGTCGCGCGCGGCGCGGAACTCATCGCCGGCATTCCAGTTCGGCATCGTCGCGGCGTTCGCCGCTTCCCATCCGAGCCAGAAACCAAGCTGCGACATCTGTACCGCTTCCGACCAGTCCCACTTCGGATCGAACTCGTCGCTCGGCTGGTGATAGCGATTCTCGCGATAGTCATCCGTCTGCTGCTTGCCCCACTCGGCGCTCTTGCCGATGACTTCGTGGCCGGGATCGACGGAGAACGCCGGGATGCCGACCTTGCTGAGACTGAAGTGATCGGAGCGGTAGTAGTGACCCTGCTCCGGCTCCGCGTCGGGAACGATCTTGATGCCGAGCGCTTTCGTGACGCGCTGCGCGGTCGGGTAGAACGACGTCCGCTCGACGCCGTTCAGCGTCACGTCTTTCAACCGGCCGATCTCGAAGATCGAGTCGTAGTTGATGTTGAGCGCGATGCGGCCGGCGGGAACCGTCGGATTCAAACCGTAGAACGCGGAGCCGAGCAGTCCCTGTTCTTCGGCGGCGACGGCGACGAAGTAGATGGAGCGTTTCGGAGCCGGAGTCGTCTTCGCCCAGACGCGTCCCATCTCGATGAGCACCGCGCAGCCGCTGGCGTTGTCGATGGCGCCGTTGTAGATGCGGTCGCCGTTCTTGTCCGGCGTTCCGATGCCGAGGTGATCGTGATGCGCGGTGTAAAGCACGGCTTCGTTTTTCAGCTTCGCGTCGGAGCCCTGCAGCTTCGCGACGACGTTCGCGCTGTCGAACGGCCGGATGTTCGAGACGATGTTGCCGGTGAGGTGATAGCCGAGCGAGACCGGCTTGAAATCACGCGACGCTGCCGCTTTCGTCAGCGCATCGAGATCGAGACCGGCGGCGGTGAAGAGTTTCTTCGCGACGTCGGAGGTGATCCAGCTTGCGAACTGCACCGACGGCTCGCCGCTCTTCAACTTGATGAACGACTTCTCGCCGCCCCATGAATTGCGGACGACGCTCCACGGATAGCCGGCGGCGTCGTTCGTGTGAATGAGGATGACGCCCTGCGCGCCTTTCAGCGAGCCGATCTCGTACTTGTACGTCCAGCGGCCGTAGTACGTGCGCGCTTTCCCTTTGAAGAGATCGGGCTCGCTGGCGCTGGCCGGCGGATCGTCGACGAGCATGACGAGCGTTTTGCCGCGCGTGTCGAGTCCTTTGTAGTCATCCCATTTGTACTCGGGCGCGTCGACGCCGTGTCCGACGAAGACGAGCTCGGAGTCGAGCGTGGAGGCGGGGACCTGCGACTGATCGTTGGCGACGAAGTCGTCGAGATGTTTGAGCGGACCGATCGTTGGCGCTCCTTCTTTCGTGAAGGAGATCGAGGACTTCGCGGCGTCCATGGAAATGCCGAGCAGCGGCACTTTCTGGAAGTACGTGCCGTTGTCGCCGGCCGGCTGGAGACCGGCCGCTTCGAACTGCGCGGCGAGGTACTGCATGGCGAGCTCGTCGCCGCGCGTGCCGGGGCCGCGGCCCTCGAGGAGATCGCTCGACAGGAACTTGTCGTGCGCCGCGATCGCTTTCGCGTCGAACGTGTCGAGCGAGCGCTTCACCGGCGCCGGGACGGCGGGCGAAGCAGCCTTCGGCGGCGCGGCCGAGGCGGTGTGATGCGCGAAAAGGGGAAGGGGAAGCAGAAGAAGGAACGAGAGGGACCGCAATCGTTGCATGTTTGCTCCTTTGCGAGTGGGCGCCGCGCGCGACAATGGCGGGCGGCGCACAGGATACCGGAGGAACATTGATCGGACCGCTGGCGATTTCTGCGGCGATGTTGTTGATGGGTGTGCCGCTCGCGGCGGCGACGGTACGCGGAACCGTGACCATCGACCGCGTTCCGCTACGGCGCGTTCTCGAGCGCGACGATGGTGCCGTGTTCATAATGGGCAAATTCGGAAGCGGACAAGTTGCCTATAGGTCACTGAACAAGACGCACACTGATGATTTCGATTGCAACGTTACAGACGTCAATGGTGCGTTCGCTTGTCGCAATCCGACGCCGATAAGCTACCTTTAGGTCACTGATGGGAAACGAAGCGCTTTGCCGTGTTGAAGTTGATGGCCGCTCCGCCGAAGCAAAAGTACTGCTCGAGACTTCCGAGCTGATCGTTCGCGGCGCCATGAAACTCCGCATTCCTTTTGCTGAAATCGAAAAAGTCGACGCCGCGGGCGGCGTCCTGCGCGTACGATGGAGCGGCAGAGAAGGACGGTTCAGCGTGGGAACACAAGCCGCAAAATGGGCAGACAAGATTCGCAACCCGAAAAGTGTCTTCGACAAACTCGGCGTCAAGCCTGGCCAGCGCATCACCGCGCTCGGCGCCCTGGACGACGATTTCGTCGCACAACTGGCTGACGTCGGCGAGGTATCGCGACGGCCGCGCAACAACAGCGACCTCGTCTTCTACGCCGTGTGGCGACGCGATCAGCTCGACAAGATCACGTCGCTTCGCGACCTCCTCACGCCGACAGGCGCGCTGTGGGTCATCCGGCCGAAAGCGGCCGAGGCTGTCAGCGAAGCGGACGTGATGGCGGCCGGAAAAGCGGCGGGACTGGTCGACGTGAAGGTGGTCCGCTTCTCGGAAACGCACACGGCTGAAAAATTTGTCGCTCCTCGCCAAAATCGGGGGTAGGGAAAGCGCGACCTAAATCACTCCTTTACAGAGTGACTTATAAACTCACCGATCTCGACCTCTCTTTCTCCCCTCACCTGCCGCTGCAGGAGCGAGTGCTCGACAAGCTCGCCGACATTCTCTTCGCCAGCGACGAAATCCTGGACATGCTCCGCAGCGAGCATCCGCGCTCGTTCGACGACGATGGCGTCGAACGCTGCGTCGACGGGATTTACCAGCAGGTGAACGAGTTGATGAAACGCCTGTCGGACTGACGCCTTTCGTTTCCGGCGCCATCGACACGGCGGAGGCTCGTCCCTATGATGGCGGCCTCAACTTCCGCAAAGAGAGAGGTCTGCATGCTGCCGGATAAAACCTTCGAAG
>JAOBAU010000385.1 GCA_025463165.1 Acidobacteriota bacterium
GCGGGCACGACCGATTGCGGCCGTGCCCGCTTTTTTTCTACACGCCGAGGCGGTCGAAGCCGCGCTGTTCGGAACGCTGGTCCATCACGCCGATCGAGATCTGCGAGCGGCCCGGCTCCATGATCACGTTCACTTTGTACGTGATGCTCTTCTCCATCAGACTCGGCAGCGCTTCGGCCGGCCACTTGATCTGGTGCGTCTGCTTCGATACTTCAGACGAGTTGCCTTTGTCGTCGCCGGTCGAAACATAAACGTTGAAGCCGCCGGTGACGAACTCCCCTTCCTTCACCAGCTTCAGTTTCTTCACCGGCACCATGATGCGGACCGAGACCGTTCTGCGATCGCCTTCGCCCGCAACCGCGGGATCGGCGGCGAGCGTGATGCCGAGATCGTTCGGCTGCTTCTCGACGTTGTTCGCGGCGACCTTGTCGAGCATCTCGCTGTCGCGCGATTTCGGCAGACTGGCGAACGTCGCACGCACGCGATAGCCGCTCTTCGATTTCAATTCGATCGCCGGCACCGCATCCGACGTTGCAGCCGTGCGATAGCCGAGTGAGTAGTACGAGTCGAGGTCTTTCGCGATCTCGGCCATCGAGTTCGCCGCGCTGCCGCCGAGGAGCGCGACGCCGCCGGTGAGGTTCGACAGCATCTGATAGCCGTCGACGCGCGTCGCGATGCCCATGAAGTCGGCGGCGTTGTCGGTGTGCTCCGCGCTTCCGACGCGTGTTGCCGGAAGACCGCCGATCTCGCTGTCGAGCGCGTAAACGACGATGCCTTTGCGCGTCGCCCCTTCCGCGAACGAACGGATGATCGGCGTCGTGTCGTACTTCGACGATTCCAGTGCCGAGGAGCGGCCGGCGCTCTTCGCCATCGCGTTGCCGTATTCACCGCGCGACGCTTTGTCGGCTTCGTTCTGCAGCCACGTGAAAAGCTCCACACCGGGACGCGTCGGCAAACCGCCGCCGGCGATGATCAGCGCCTTGCGTCCGCCTGACGCGCCGAATGCGGAGACCGCGGCGTTCATCACACTCACGGAATGCTCGACGTCGCGGTATTCGCCCTGCGCGAAAATCCGCGCCTGCGCGATGACGTCGTTGAACGTCCGCATGGCGCCACCCTGCGACGACGATGTGTCAACGCGCGGCGCCTGCATCGTCGGATCGCCGTGCTGTCCATCGTTCAGGTTAGGCGTGTCTTTCGATGTGTGGCTGCTTTCGGCGAACGACGCATCAACCAGCGAATCGCGAATCCGCTTCTCCGCGATCATCCGTTGCGTCGCATTCGGCAGCGCGGCTTCGGCATTCACTTTATCGAGCGCCGCGCCGATGGCAGCCGGATCGCTCGACCAGTCGCTGATCGTCGTCATCGAGTTCCCGCCGGTGTAGACCGCCGCGAGATCGGTCTTGCGCAGATTCGCGGCGAGAAACTTCCGCGCCGCATCGACGGCCTGGCGCTTGGCCGGCATCGTCAGCGTGTAGAGATCGAACACGATCGCGATCCGTCGCGGCGGCGGTTCCGAGGTTCCGGTCGTCGCCCCTTTTTTGATCTCCTCGAAGTTCGTGATGTCGCGCGGTGCGCCGTTCTCGAACAACTGCAGATCGTCCTTCGCGAGGCCGGTCACGCGGTTCCCTTTCGAGTCGGTGACGACGACGTCGAGATTGCGGACGGTGACGTCGATCGTCTCCTGCGCGCGCGGCGCTTCCTGCGCGAAAGCGAACGACGCGGACATCAGCAGTGCTGCAGCGAAAATGCGACTGTTCATGATCTCTCCCTGTGATTTGATCGATTACTGGATCGATATCCGGCCGAAGCCGGTTTTCTCCGAGCGCTGATCCATCACGCCGATCGACACCTGCGTCCGGCCCGGCTCGAGCGTCAGGACGACCGCGTACGTCAGTTCCTGTTTGAGGTATTCGGCCATGTCGGACGCGGCGAGCCGCAGCTCGTGCGTCCGCTTCTGCACTTCCGACGACGAGCCGTCAGCGCTGCCCATGGAAACGAAAACGTTGATGCCGCCGGTCATATCCTCGCCGTCGCGAATCAGCTTCAGATTCTTCACCGGGATCATGACCTTGACTTTGACGCGCTTCGCGCGGCCATCGAGCGATGACGCGTCAGCGAGCATCGTGATGCCGAGGTCGTTGGACGACGGAGCTTCCATCTGATTCGCGACGACGCGCGCTTCGACGACCGAGTCGCGCGAGCCCTGCATGCCGCCAAAGTTGTAGCGAACGCGATAGCCGCTCTTCGAGCGCACGTCGAGCTTCGGCGGATCGTCCCCCGTAACTGCCGATCGATAGCCGATCGAGTAATACGAGTCGAGATCGTTCGCCACTTTCTCCAGCGCTTCGGGCGCTTTCATGCCGAGGACCGCGATGCCGCCGGTCACTCCTGCGAGATACTGATAGCCGGACGCGCGCGACGCCACCGAGGCGAAGTCGGAGCTCGCGTCGGAAGCGATCTGCCGTTCGACGGCCGCCGATGCCGAACGGCTCATGTCGGGATCGAGTGCGTAAATCGCTGCACCGTTGCGCACCGCTTTCTGTGCGAGCACGCGCAGCTGCGGCGTGACGTCGAATTGTGTTGCATCGCTGAGCGGCGCCGCGTTCTTCGAGCTGTCCATCATCGTCTTGCCGAACTCGCCGCTGGAGGCGCGCTGGCGCAGGATCTCCAGGTATTCGAAGATGTCTCCGCCGGGACGAATCGGCAGTCCGCCGCCCGCCATCACCACGACCTTCTTTGCCGTCGTCGGACCGAAGACCTGGAGCGCGGCGTTCATCACGCTGATCGACTGCACGACGTCGTTCATCGACGTCTGCGCGAACGCGCGCGACTCGGTCGTCAGATCGCTGAACGACCAGCTGAAGTGACCGTTCGGCTCCATCGATTCACCGATCTTCTGCCGCAGTCGTTTCTCGGTCGCCTCGCGCTGCTCGACCGGCGACGCGGTGGCGACACCGACCGCATCGAGTCCCCGATTGATGAGCGCGACGTCGTTGGTCCAGTCGGTGAGCTTCGCCAGCGTATTGCCTGCCGTCACCACCGCGACGCGATCATTCGGCCGCACGTTGTCGGCGACGAACTTGCGCGCAGCGGCGACCATCTGCCGCTTTGACGCGAACGGCAGCGAGTTGAGATCGAAGACAAGGAGGATGCGGCGGTTCACCGGCGCGGAGATGCCCTTCGCTTCGTCCGCGCCGTTCTTCCGCAGCTCCGAGAAGTTGGTGATCTCGCGCGCGACGCCGTTCTCGACGAGCACGAGCTCGTCCTTCGCGAGGCCGGCGACATGGTTTCCCTTCGCGTCGGTGATGACGAGATCGACGTTCGTGATCGGAACGACGATCGTTTCACTGAGCTTTGGCTCCTGTGCGGAAGCGATCACACCTGTCAAAAACAGTCCTGTGATGAACAGTCGAACCTTCATCGAACCTCCGGCACGTCTGGTGAGACGCTGATTCAGCGCTGGGATTGGAATGGAGCGAATGCTGCCATGATCGCAGCATCGGCGGTGACCGGCCGGCGGCTCTCGCGATCGACCCAGAAGTGCACCGAGAAGCCGCTGGCGTGGAGCTTCTCGCCGGTCGTATCGCGCAACTCGTAACCGAAGCGGATCGAGCGGCTGCCCGACTCCTCGACGGTCGTCACGATCACGACTTCATCGTCGTAGCGGTACGGCGCGCGGTAGCGGCAGCCGATCTCCGTGACGACGAGGATGAAGCCGCGCTCTTCAATCGCGCGATAGGTGAAACCGGTTTCGCGGCAGAGGTCCGTTCGTCCGATCTCGAACCAGACGATGTAGTTCGAGTGATGGGCGATTCCCATCTGGTCGGTATCTTTGTAGCGGACGCGGACGCGCGATTCGACCGGCACGAAACGAGCGTATCGCACTGGCGAGCCCCTTGCTCATGGGACTCAGCCGTATGACCATGATGCCGGTGACCGCGCGCGGGAAACTCGAACGGATCGCGAAGCCGCTGCTCTACGGAGGCGCCGCGGTGCTGGCGCTCGACCTCGCCCGCCGAATCTTCCGTCACACGCAGCTCTTCTGTCCGACGCGCGAGCCGGTCGTCTCATGGAATCCTGCCGACTACGGCATTCCGCCCGATCGCGTCGACGAACACTGGTTCGAAAGCGAAGACGGCTCGCTGCTGCACGCGTGGTATTGCCGCGCGCCGAAACCGGTGGCGTCCGCGCTGTACTGCCACGGCAACACCGGAAATCTAACGAACACCGCGCACGTGATGCCTCACCTGATGGACGCCGGCATCAACGTGCTGCTGTTCGACTATCGCGGCTTCGGCAAAAGCAGCGGACATCCATCGCTGCACGGCGTGATCTCGGACGGAATCGCCGCCGCGCGCTTCCACGAAACGATCCGGCCGGCCGGCGCGCCGTCGATCCTCTATGGCTTCTCGCTCGGCGGCGCGATCGCGGCACAGGTGATTCGCCATCATCCGTTCGACGGACTGATCCTGCAGTCGACGTTCACGAATCTGCCGGAGATGGCGCGCGCGGCGTTCCCTCACCTGCCGCTGCATCTCTTCAGCGGCGCGCTCTTCGACACACTCGCCGTCATCCGCGGGCTCGACGTGCCGCTGCTCATCATTCACGGCAGCGACGACGAAGTCTGTCCGAAGTCGATGGCGCAGAAGCTGTACGAGGTCTGCGGCGTGACGAAGAAGATGCTCTTCCTGGTCGAAGGCGGGCTGCACAAGGACCTCTACGTTCGCGATGCCGACACGCTGGTCTGGGCGGTGAATCGTTTCGCGGCCGAGCTGCCGCGCGGACGCCGTCACGTCGTCGAGCCGGTGCCGTTTCTCGATCATCTGATCGACTCCGCGTTCCGTTACGTGCGCCATCATTTTCGCCGCGCCGAGGCGCAAAAAACGCTGTGATACGATCCGCGCGCTTCACCGGCCGCGGCCTCTTTTTTGCCGCTTCGCGCAACGGAACTTCGTCATGCAAGCTGTCGTGAAATCCGCTCCGGAAGACGGAGCGAAAGGGACTGAGATCCGCGATTGTCCGGTGCCCGAACCGGGCCCCGACGACGTGCTCATCCGCGTTGCCGCCGCCGCCATCTGCGGCACCGACAAACACATCTATCACTGGGATCCGTCGATTCGCGATTCGGTGACACCGCCGCGCATTTACGGACATGAGTTCTGCGGCTTCGTCGAGGAGATCGGCGAACGCGTGCATCGCGAAGGGCTCGCCGTCGGCGATTACGTTTCCGCCGAGATGCACATCGTCTGCGGCGAATGTGCGCAGTGCCGTTCCGGCAACGGACACATCTGCGTCAAAACGAAAATATACGGTCTGCACGAGGACGGCGCATTCGCGGAGTTCGTCAAAGTCCCGGCATCGAACGTCATCCGCCTCGGCGATTACGTTCCGCTCCGCGTCGGCGCATTTCTCGACGCGCTCGGCAACGCGGTACACACGACGCAGGTCATGGATCTCGCCGGCAAAGCGGTGGCGATCACCGGTTTCGGTCCGATCGGCGCGATGGCCGCGGCGATCGCCGAGCACAGCGGCGCTTCGATCGTCATCGTCACCGACGTCAGCGATCACGCGCTCGAAACCGCGCGGCGCTGGGCCTCAAATCGCAGCTTCAAAAACCTGCACGCGTTCAACGTGCGGACTGCAAATCCGGCGGAAGTGAAGCAGCAGATTCAGGACATCACCGACGGCGTGGGAGTCGACGTCGTCTGCGAGATGTCAGGCTCTTCCGCCGCGATTAACTTCGCGCTCGACATCGTTCGCATGGGCGGCTTCCTCTCGCTCCTCGGCCTGCCCGCCGGCCACGCCGTCACCATCGACGACTACACGCGCAACGTCATCTTCAAAGGCGTGACGATGCAGGGAATCATCGGACGCCGGATGTATTCAACGTGGCAGCGGATGCTCGCGCTTCTCCGCTCCGGCCTCGACGTCGAGTGGGTCGTGCAGGCGACGTTCGATTCGTTACAGGATTTTCACGAAGGCATGGGTCGATTCGATCGACATGAGGCGCTGAAGGTGGTTCTCTTTCCTGAGGGAGAGAAGGCCGCACAGGCGCGCCTCCATGCGTAAACGAATCGGAATCCTCACAGGCGGTGGTGACGTCCCCGGCCTCAACGCCGCGATCAAGGCGTTCGTCGCGCGCATCGACGGCGAGCACGAAGTCGTCGGACTGCGTCGCGGCTGGGCGTCGCTGCTGAACATCATCCCCGAACCGAATCCGGAAAATGCGCAGTGGCTGATGCCGCTCAACAAGCTGAACACGCGCGCGATCGATCGCACCGGCGGCACGATTCTCCACACATCGCGCATCAATCCGTCGATCAGCAAGGCGGAGCACATCCCGCCGCATCTCGAATCGGAGAAAGGCGAAGCGGATGAGCATGGCCGCTACGATCTGACGAAAGCAGCATTGCGGACGATCGACTTTCTGCAGCTCGATGCACTCGTGGCGCTCGGCGGCGATGGAACGCTGACGTTCGCGCGGCGTCTGCATTCCGAGGGCGTGCCGCTCGTCGCCATTCCGAAGACGATGGACAACGACGTTTACGGCACCGACTACTGCCTCGGCTTCTCGACGGCGGTGACGCGTTCCGTGACGTTCATCAATGATCTCCGCACCGGCGCCGGCTCGCACGAACGTTTCCTCATCGTCGAGCTGTTCGGCCGTTACTCCGGTGAGACGTGTCTACTCGCGTCGTATCTCGGCGGCGTCGATCGCGCGCTGATCGCCGAGGTGCCGTTCGACAGCGAGAAACTCTTCGACATGCTGGCGCGCGACAAAGCGGAGAACCCGAGCAACTACTCGGTCGTCGCGGTATCGGAAGGAGCGCGTCCGATCGGCGGGCATACGATCGAGAGCGGGGATCCTGACGCGTTCGGCAACCGCAAGCTCGGTGGCGTCGGCAGCGTGCTGAGCGACTACCTCGAGAAGCGGACAAAGGACAAAGTCATCTACCAGCGGCTCGCGTATCTGATGCGCAGCGGTACGCCCGATTCACTTGACCAGCTCGTCGCCAACAACTACGGCAGCCTTGCGGCCGATCTGTTGCGCCGCAGCGATACCGGCAAGATGGTGGCGGTCGTCGATGGCCGCTACAACGCGGTGCCGGTCGAAGTCGGCGGCCGCGCGAAGAAGCGCGTCGACGTGGCGCGGTTTTATGATCCCGAGGAGTACCGGCCGAAGGTCGCGTACGTCATGGGGATGCCGATGTTCCTGCACTGACTGCTACTGCATCTGCGCCGCGAACGTGACGTCGAACGTGAACTGAATCGTGGCGGTCGCCACCGGACGCGCGACGAAGACCGTTCCCGAGTACGCGCCGCCTTCGCCGCGCCGCGATCGAAAACGATAGTCGGGCAGGTTCGTGAAGTAGCCGGCGTCGTACATACCGTTCGGATGTTGCACGACGAGGTGCGAGATCTGTTTGTCTTTGTCGATGCAGACGACGACGCCGAGCACACCTTCGGGAAAGTTCGCGTCGAAGTCGTTGAGGTTCGTGTCGGGAAGCAGCGGCTTGTCGGTGAGGATGACTTTGATGTCGTCGGTGCGATTGGTGATCTGATTTTTCTGACGGCCGACGACGTAGGAGTAGCTCAGCGGAATTGTCGTGCCGTTGACGACCAGTTTTCCGTCAGCACGGCCGGGATCGATCGCATACAGCGGTATCGCCAACATTGCCAAAGCTGTTGAGACGGCCAGCACCGCGGCTCGCATAACCCCTCCCGAATTGTTGCTTTCGGAAGAGTGTACACCCGCGCTGATTTCGTGCAGTTTCACATGCAATTCGTGGCAATCTCCCGGCATGATTCGCCGATTCCTTTTCGCCGCTCTTCTCCTCGCCGCCGCCTCCGCGTTCGCCGCTGAAGGCAAGTGGACGCCGCAACAGATGCTGGAGCTCGATCCCGTGATGCTGAAGAAGCAGGGACTGGAGTTGCCGCCGAGCCGATTGTGGGATCCGAAGCGCGGCACCGGACTCCTCGCCGCGACCGTGAATGTCAGCGGCTGCTCGGGCGGCTTCATCTCGCCCGACGGTCTATTCATCACCAATCATCACTGCCTCTTCTCGATTCTGCAGGAGCACGCCACGCCGCAGAACGACGTCATCACGAACGGCTTCATTGCGTCGTCGCGTACAGCGGAGTTGCCCGGACATTCGCTTCGTCTGACGATGCCGCGCAGCTTCACCGACGTCACCGCGAAAGTGCTCGCGGCCGTTCCGGCGAACGCAAGTGATGCCGATCGCAACCACGCCATCGAACGGCGCTCGAACGAGCTCGTCGCGGAATGCGAAAAGCGTCCGCAGACGCGCTGCAAGGTTTCGGTATTCGACGGCGGCGTGCAATACGTGCTCGTCGACGCGCAGGAGCTCTCCGACATCCGCCTCGCCTACGCTCCGCCGCGCGCGATCGGCGAATACGGCGGCGAGACCGACAACTGGATGTGGCCGCGCCACACCGGCGACTTCGCGATCGGCCGCGCCTATCTCGACGGCAAGCCGTACAAGTCGGAGTTCTACTTCCCGATCTCGAAGAAAGGCGCGAACCCCGGCGACTTCGTCATGGTCCTCGGCTATCCCGGCACGACCTATCGATCGCTGACCGCGGCCGAAATGGCGGAACGCCGCGATCTCTGGTTCGCGCGCCGCGTCGACGTGTACGGCGAATGGATTCGCCTGATGGAAGAGACGACGAAAGGAAACGCGGACGGCACGATCACGGTCGCGTCGGATCTGAAATCGCTCGCGAACCGATTCAAGAACGCCGAGGGACAGATCGCCGGCTTCAAACGCGGCAGCATTCTGGAGAAGCAGCAGAGCGCGGATGAAAGCGTGCTGGCGTGGGCGGCGAAACAGCCGACGCATCGCGCCGCGGTCGATGCGTACAACGGATTGCGCGCGATGATCGAGGAGCAGAAGCGAACCTGGGAGCACGACTTCCTCCTCTCGCAGATCTACGGCACGAACGCCTCGTCGGTTCCGCCCGGACCGAAGTCGCTCTTCTTCGGCACGAGCGTGGCGCGCTCGGCGATCGAGCGGCAGAAGCCGGACGAGACGCGCGACGCGCTCTACATGCAGCGCAACATTCCGCGCCTCGGCGAACGGCTCGAGCGCGAGCAGAAGAACTACTTCGCACCGAGCGATCGCGCGATCCTCGCATCGATCGTCCGTCGCGCGCTGGCGTTGCGGGCGGAGCAGCGCATCGCATCGATCGATCGCATTTTCGGCAACGGCGCGAACGTCGACGCGAAGATCGCCGAGCTCTATGACGGCTCGAAGATCTTCGATCTCACCGAGCGCCGCGCGATGCTCGCCGAAACACCGGAACAACTTCACGCGCGACACGATCCTCTCGTCGAGCTCGGCTTCGACCTCGATCGTGAGATCCGCGAGCTGTCAGCGCATCGCGATACGTGGGACGGAACGGTTTCGCGACTGCGACCGGTCTGGCGTCGCGCGGTGATCGCACACGCCGGCAAACCGATTGCGCCCGATGCGAACAGCACGCTGCGCTTCAGCTACGCGCACGTGAAGGGCTACGCACCGCGCGATGGCGTCGTGTACACGCCGCAGACGACCGTGGCCGGCGTCGTCGAGAAGCACACCGGCGAAGAGCCGTTCGATGCGCCGAAGCCGCTGCTCGAAGCGGCGAAGAAACGGAGCGACGTCGTCGTCGATTTTCTCGCGGACGCCGACACGACCGGCGGCAATTCCGGCAGTCCGGCCGTGAACGGCCGCGGAGAGCTGGTCGGCGTCAACTTCGATCGCGTATGGGAAAACGTCGCGAACGATTTCGGCTACAACCCGGCCATCGCGCGCAACGTCAACGTCGACATCCGCTATCTGCTGTGGCTTTTGTCCGACGTATACGACGGGAAAGCCTTGCTGAAGGAGATGGGCGGCGGCGGCGCGCCGCTGCGTTAAACGCACAGCGTCCGCGACCGGCTTCGCGGCGGTGATCGCGCACATTCGCGTACACTCCCGCGGCGGTGAGAGCCTGCTTCACCTCTCTCGCTTCATCCCTTTGCGCGCCCGAATCACCAGGTGAATCGGGCAGCCGACGAGACCGAGCGCGTCGCGGAACTGATTCTCGAGATAGCGCTTGTATGAGAAGTGCAGCGGCTCGTCGACGTTCGAGAACATCGCGATCGTCGGCGGCTGCGACTTCAGCTGCGTCGCGTAATAGAAACGGCGCGGTTTGCCACGCACCGCCGGCGGCTGATGCGCCTGCAGCGCTTTCTCGAGAATCTGATTCAGTTCCGACGTCTTGAAACGACGCCGATATCCCTCGGCGATCTCGTCGATGCGCGGGAAGATCTTCTCGACTCCGCGTCCCGTTTTCGCCGACATGAAAAGCAGCGGCGCGTAGGAAAGGAACTTCAGCTTGCGCCGCACTTCCTCTTCGAACTTTTTGTATTCGTCCTGCTCGTGCGTGCCGACGTCCCATTTGTTGACGAGCATCAGCGCCGCTTTCCCCGCCTCTTCCGCGTAACCGGCGACGTGCGCATCCTGCGCGGTGATTCCTTCCGTCGCATCGATCATCAGCAGCGCGATCTCGCAGCGCTCGATCGCTTTGCGCGCGGAGATGACGGAGAGCTTCTCCGCCTCGTCGTGCGTTTTTCCTTTGCGGCGAATGCCGGCCGTGTCGATGATCAGGTAGGGCTTGCCATCGCGCTCGATCTCCATGTCGATGGCATCGCGCGTGGTGCCGGAGATCGGCGAAACGACCGCGCGTTCCTGATTCGTCAATCGATTGAGCAGCGACGACTTGCCGACGTTCGGCCGCCCGATGATTGCGATGCGAATCGGTCCTTTGTCGTCTTCGTCTTCCTCGACCTCTTCTTCCATCGGCACGACTTCTTCGATGGCGGTGACGAGATCGTCGATGCCGTCGCCGTGCTCCGCGGAGATCGGAAAGATCCGATCGAAGCCAAGCTCGTAGAACTCGGTCGCGTTCTCTTCGACGTCTTTGCGATCGATCTTGTTCACGAGCACGAGCGTGCGGCTCGACTCCGAGCGAAGGTCGGTGGCGATGTCGCGATCTTCCGGCAGGATGCCGGTCGCGCCGTCGACGACGAAGAGAATGAGATCGGCCGATGCGAGAGCCGCCCGCGCCTGCGAGCGAATCTCATCCGCGTACGCCGACATCGGCGAGTCGCCGTATTCGAGTCCGCCGGTGTCGGTCAGCTCGATGCGCCGTCCGCCGTCCATCGTGACGATGTCGCTGAGGCGGTCGCGCGTCATGCCCGGCAGGTCGTGCGTGAGCGCGCGGCGCTTGCGCGCCAGCCGGTTGAAGAGAGTCGACTTGCCGACGTTTGGCCGGCCGACGATCACGATGCGCTTTGGTGCCTGTTTCCCCATGTCGCGCGCATCTTACTCGCCGAGGAGTGTAAGGAGCCGCGCGAAGTCGACCGGCTTCTCCAGCGACTCGACGCCGGCGGAGTCTTCACTGCGCGCCTGCCAGACGCTGGCCATCGCCGAGAGGACGATCACGCGCGGCTTGTTCGGCAGCGCCTGCATGGCGCGCAACACCGCCGGTCCGCCGGTCGTCGGCATCATCAGATCGAGCAGGACGACGTCGAAATCGCGTTCGGCGAGACGGCCGAGTGCCACGTCGCCGTTCTCCGCCGATTCGACGATGAAATGCCGCTGACGGAGCCGTTGCACGAGGATCTCGCGCACGTTCGGATCGTCATCGACGATGAGGATTTGTTTCGAGGTCATGCGATTCCCCATCGCAAGGCGCGTGCAAACTCGCGCGGCTCAAACCATTCGCGGCACGAAAGCGAGCACGAGGCCGGCGCCGATCATCGTGTTGATGAAGTTCAGCACGCCATTCGGGATCGGCTTCTCCTGCCTGCGGTTCCAGCTGCCGGCAATGCTTTCGAGGTACGAGCCGAGGAACGCGGCGAGGATGAGGATGGCAATCCAGGTGATGTCGAACAAACCGACATGCGCGCGCACCGCGATCGCGGCGACGAGCGCGGCAGCGACGATGCCGGCGAATGTTCCCTCGAGCGAGATCGCCCCTTCGGTGCCGACAGGAACCGGACGAAACGTCAGCGGTAAAAACGTTCGCCGTCCGAGCAGCTGGCCAACCTCGGATGCGGTCGTGTCGGCGGCAGCGGTTGCCAGCGCGGCGGCCGCCGCCATCCACCAGACGATTGCGAAGTGCGGCAGCGCGGCCGACGCGCAAATCGCAAGAATCGCCGCCATCCCGACGTTCGAGAACGCGTGCGAGAACCCGCGGCGTCCGCCTTTCTCCTGCGCCAGTCCGCGTGCCGCTTTCACGCGATAGCCGAGCTTCGTCGTCGCGGTGCCGAGGATGAAGAACGCAAGCAGCACGACGTAAAGCGGCCAGCCGCCGAAGAGAATCAGAATCGCGCCGAGGATGAAACCGGCGCTCGCGCCGGAGACGTCGACGCTGCGCGAGAGGTAGCCGACGATGGCCAGCACCCCGTTCGCGATCAGCCACGGCATCGCGCCATGTTCGATGACGATCGGCAACGTGTGCATGTGCAGCAGTGCCCACGTCACCGCCGCGGCCGACAGCGGCACCGTGACGTTGTCGTCGATGTTCGTCCGCAAACTCTCGACGATCGCCGCAACGAGCACCGCACCGCCGACGATCACTTCAAGCGAGAGAAACGAACGCTGCGGTGTCAGCCAGCGCGCGATGAAAATCGCACCGACGAACCCGAACGCGAGAAACGCCGCAAAGCCGCTCCACGACTTCTCACGGTTCCACGGCAGTCGCGGCCCGCCAACGCTCTTTCCGATCAACCCCGCAAAGCCATCACCAAACGCCAGCGCCGCCCAACCGACGCCGATCGGCACCGTCTCCTCACGAAACACCAGCGCAAGGAGCAGCACCATCGCCGGATACAAAACCGTCCCGGCATCCCATCCCCGCTCATGCCGCGAAACCCGCACACCAACCAGTCGATGCAGCACAAACCAGTTACTGAAAACCGCAACCGCACAAACCGCCGCCACCCACGGCCAGGGAAGGAAGCGGAGGAGGAGGGCGCCGAAGCCGATGGCGATGTGGAGCGTTTTGCGGAGGGGTTCGTTGGTTTGGTGGGGCATGGTTTGCGCGGGGCATGGTACACAGGAAAAGAAGGTGCTGAGTGCAGAGTGCTGAGTGCTGAGTAAAAGCTGGCAGGGCGGAGCGACTCAGCACTCAGCACTCTGCACTCAGCACCTTCTGTACGAAGCACTCTGCCCTCAGCACTGGATCGTTACAATACCCGCCGCCAATGACCGAACCATCCCGTCCGCCTTTGTTGTCCGTCATCATTCCCTGCTACAACGAACGGGCGACCGTTGCGGAGTTGTTGCGGCGCGTCAAAGAGGTGCCGATCGAGAAAGAGATCATCGTCATCGATGACAAGTCGACCGACGGCTCGAAGGACGTCGTGGCGGCGCTGGCTCGCGAGTGGCCGGAGATTCGGCACATTCTCCAGGATGTGAATCAGGGGAAGGGGGCCGCGATTCGCCGCGGGATCGATGAAGCGCTCGGCGACATCGTGCTGATTCAGGATGCCGATCTCGAATACGACCCGGAGGAGTATCCGAAGTTGATTCAGCCGATCGTCGACGGGCACGCGGACGTCGTTTTCGGCTCGCGCTTTGAAGGTTATCCGCGGCGCGTGATGCTCTATTGGCATCGCCTCGGCAACAACTTGCTGACCTTCCTTTCCAACATGACCACCAACCTCGATCTCACCGACATGGAAACCTGCTACAAAGTCTTCCGCCGCGAGGTCATTCAATCCATTCGTCTGCGCTCCGATCGTTTCGGCATCGAGCCGGAGATCACGGCCAAGGTCGCGAAGCGCGGCTACCGCATCTACGAAGTGCCGATCTCGTATTACGGCCGCGATTACTGGGAAGGAAAAAAGATCAACTGGAAGGACGGCTTCAGCGCCATCTGGACGATCTTCAAGTACGGACTTTTCGATGATGCGTCGAGCGAGCCTTCCACGTACAAAACCGTGCGGCGCCGTTCCGGACTGAAGCGCTACAACAACTGGATCTGGCAGCGGATCGCGCCGTTCGTCGGCCAGCGTGTGCTCGAAGTCGGCGCCGGCTCCGGCGCCATGACGCGCTTTCTCTACGGACGCGACCTCATCGTCGCCACCGATCGCGAAACGCCGTACGTCGATCGTCTGCGCAATGCCTTCCGCCGCCGTCCCGGCATCTTCGTCGAGCGTTGCGATCTCGAAAGCGATTCGTCGTCGGAGCTCGCGCATTACGGCTTCGACACGGTCGTTTGTTTGAACGTGCTCGAGCACACGACCGATGACGTCGCGGCGCTGCGTCGTGCCAATCAGCTGCTCGTTCCCGGCGGACGCGTCATCGTCTTCGTGCCGGCCGGACACAATCTCTTCGGCACGCTCGACCGCGGCATCGGACATCAGCGCCGCTACGAAAAAGAGGAGCTCGCAGAGAAGTTGCGCGCGGCAGGCTTCGAGGTCGAGGACATCGGCTTTCAGAACCAGTTCTCGAAACTGGCGTGGTGGCTCAACGCGAAGCTCCTCAAGCGCAGCCAGCTGCCGTCCGCGCAATCAAAATTCTTCGATCGCCTCGTGCCGCTCTTCCGGGCGGTGGAAGGCGAACGCCCGTCATCGGGATTGAGTCTCATCGCCGTCGGGAAGAAGGCGACGGCATGAAACGGGCCGCGATCATCCTCGCGGGCGGCGCCGGCACGCGGCTCTGGCCGCTCAGCTCCGATGACAATCCGAAACAGTTCCTCCGCCTGTTTGACGGCCAGTCGTTGCTGCAGAAGACGTACGCGCGGCTGCTGCGGAGCATCGCGCCGGAACTGATCTACATCTCGACCAACGAACGCTATCGCGCGAAGTGCGTGGAACAACTGCCGCTGCTGCCGAAAGACAACATATTGACCGAGCCGGCACGCCGCAATACGGCGCCGGCCATCGCGCTCTGCATGTTCGAGGTCGAAGCGCGCGAAGGCGACGCGGTCGTGGCCGTTCTCCCCGCCGATCACTTCATCGCCGACGAGTCCGCCTTCCTCCGCATCCTCGGCCGCGCGTATCAGCACGCCGAATCGAGCGACGATCTCGTCACCATCGGCATCGATCCGACGCACGCGGAGACCGGCTTCGGTTATCTCGAGCTCGGCGAGGAGATCGCGCAGCAGGTCATCCGGCTGAAGCGCTTCGCGGAGAAGCCGAGTCGCGAGAAAGCGGAAGAGTTCCTCGCCGCCGGCAACTTCGTCTGGAACGGCGGCATCTTCATCTGGCGCACGAGCGTCTTCCGTGCCGCGCTCGAGAGCGCAGCCCCGCGACTGGCAACCGTCACGCGCGCGAATTACGAATCGATGGAGTCGATCTCGATCGACTACGCGCTGATGGAAAAAGCGCCGCGCGTCGCGACCGTGCGCGGGAACTTCGGCTGGAGCGACGTCGGCTCGTGGGCGGCGATCTCGAAGCTGATCGCGAAGCCGAACGCGAACCTGCACACCGCCGACGCCGCGAACGTCTTCGTGATCGCGGAGAAACCGGTAGCGGTCGTCGGCCTCTCGGACGTCGCGGTCATCGATTCGCCCGACGGACTGCTCGTCCTCGATCTGCGAAAGTCGGAGCTGCTCTCCGCCGTCGTTAAGAAGATGCCGTGAAGAGACGCTCCGCGTTCTCGCGGAGGATCTTTCGCTCGACGACTTCGCCGAGACCGAGCGCTCGAAATTCGGCGACGTTCTTCTTCGGCGACGAGACGCCGGGCGACGGCCAGTCGGTTCCCCACAGCGCTTTGTCGGCGAGCAGATCGAGACGCGGCACGTAACGCGTGAGCGCTTTCGGCGGAATGCCGGAGAGATCGAGATAGACGTTCTGATGCCGGCGCGCGAGGAACGTCGCCGTCTCGCCATACAGCGGGCGGCCGGCATGCGCGAGGATGATGCGCAGCCGCGGGAAATCGATGGCGACGTCGTCGATCGGCATCGGATCGGCGAACACGTTGCGCGCTTTCGGGAAGACCGACGTCCCGGTGTGAAACATCACCGGCACGCCGCGCTCTTCGCATTCGCGATAGATCTCGGCGACCTGCCAGAGATCGCCGCGCTTGTACGCGTTCGGCGAGAAGAGCTGATGCGGCGGATGGATCTTGATCAGCCGGATACCGAGGTCGAGAACGCGGCGGATCTCGGTGCGGGCGTCGAGCTCGTGGAGCGGATTGACGGAGCCGACCGGCAGCAGGCGATCGCGATGATCGGCGGTGAAGTTCGCGATCCAGTCATTGACGTCGCGCGTGAAGCCCATGACGTCGGGCGAAACGTAGTTGATGCAGCAGGCGCGCTCGATCTCGTGCTCGTCGAGAAAGCGAAGCAGGCTTTCCGGCGACTCGAGGACTTCTTTCGCGCCGGCGTGCGATTCGTCGTCGATCATCGCCAGGACGTCCGGCTTGACCATCTGCCACGGCTGGACGTGCAGGTGAACGTCGAATACGCGCATCCGCGAAGTCTACGCCAGCATCACCAGCCGCATGCAGATGGCATCGGACGGACAGGCATCCTGAAACTCGCGCGACGCGAAGAGCTGCGGGTGCACTTCATCGCGATCGATCGTTTTGAACCCGCGCTTCCGAAAATATTCTTCGGCGTTTGTGGTCAGCAGATAGAACTCGCGGAGGCCGCGCGATGCGAGACGGTCAAGTAGTTGACGAACGATACGGCGGCCGAGTCCGGCGCTGCGATGCGACGGCTCGACGGCGATCGAACGGATGAGCGCGGCAAACTGATACGCCTCCGCTCCCCCGCAACCGATGATGCCTTCACTCGTTCGCGCCACGACGAACGTCTTCCAGTTCTCCTCGACGCCGGCCGTCGGCAGACTGCTCGCCGCGAGTAGTTCGCAGATGCGTGGCACGTCCGCGGGCGTCGCCGCGCTGATCGAGATCTCGTTGTCCATGTACGCCGATCATAAAACGAAAAAGGGCCGCGCGTTCGCGCGGCCCTTTAGTCAATTTACCGATCAATGCGCTCAGTGACGTCCGTCATCCGAGCTGCCGCGGTTGCCGCCGGAGCTGGAACTGCTCGAACTGCCCATGCTGCCTGAGCCCGACGAGCGTCCGCTCTCGCTGTTCAGTCCCTCGGAACGGCCGATCTTCTCACCGAAGTCGACGCTCGAGTCGCTGCGATTCTTGTGCATTCGTTCCGACGTGTTCCGGTTCACTTCGCCCGCGTCGGTCGGCGTGCTGCTGTTACGGCTGACTTTGTCTCGTTCGCGGTTTTCCATGAATCCTCCTTTTGAACTACAGTTATTTGTAGTGCAAGGAGTGTGCTCAACGGAGCTCGAACACGACCGTTACATGGAAGACAACTTCCTGCGTTCCGCCCTCGATCGGCACCTCGGAAACGTCGGCCGCGGCCGATTTCATCATCGCCTGCATCGGATACGGACGAGGCGGCACCGGCTCGGAGCCTTCGTTGATCATCAGCGCGCGGCCGAGCGTCCGGCCCGCGGCACTGGCGAGCAACGTTGCCTTCGCGCGCGCATCCTGGAATGCGGCGCGCAGCCCCTCATCGCGTCCCAGCGACGGATCGGAATTGCCGAGCTCGATGCTCGACGCCTGATTGACGCCCGCATTGACCGCAACCTGCAGCAGTCGTCCGGCATCCGCGACGCCCTTCCGTGTCACGGCGACGTTGTTCGACACGGCGTAACCAACGATGCGCGGCAGCTTTCCCTGCTGATAATCCTGCTGCGGCGAGAGCGAGAACCCGGACGTGCGAATCTCATTGTCGGTCGCGCCGGCTTTCTTCAGCGCCGCGATGACCGACGCAACGCGCTGATTGTTCTCATTGACGGCGTCTTCGAGCGACGGCGAGAGCGTCTGCACACCGACAGTGAACGAGAAACGATCGGGCCGAAGCGCGACGCGGCCGGTGCCGCTGACGGTGATGCTCTCGACCAGTGCAGGCGGTGGAACCTGCGCGAAGAGCGTCGTTGTTACGAGTGTGAGTGCCGCGAAAATAAGTCTCATGCAACCTCCTGAACGGCTTTAGAATGCGCCCGCTTTGGCTGATCCCAACGACAGAGTTCCCGGACAGGTTACAGGCCGCTATTACGTCGACACGCAATGCATCGATTGCGACCTCTGTCGCGAAACCGCCCCCGCCAATTTCATGCGGAACGACGAAGAAGGATTCTCATTCGTCTTCAAACAACCCGAAACGCCGGAAGAAGAGACGTTGTCGAAGGATGCGCTCGATAATTGTCCGGTCGAGGCGATTGGGAATGACGGCTAAATCAGTGCTGAGTGCAGAGTGCTGAGTGCCGAGTCGGGGAACGGAGCGGTTTTACTCAGCACTCTGCACTCAGCACCTTCCTGATTGGTTAGCTAATGTGTCTTTTTGTCGACGCTAACCTGATCATGCCAATCGTCCGCGAGTAACACCTCAATCAACTCCTGCAACTCTTCCATATGGAACGGCTTGGTGAGGGCGGCGGTCATGTTGTTGCCTTTGGTGATCGTGAGGATGTCGCCTTTTCCTGAGGCAACGACGACCGGTGTTCGTTTGCCCTGCTGCAGGTACCAGGCGATCCATTCTTCGCCGCTCATGCCGGGGAGATTGAGATCGAGCAGGATCAGGCGGGTGTCGGGATTGCTCTGCAGGAGGCTCATCCCTTCGAGCGCGCCGGCCGCGGAGAGGACTTCGTAGCCCTTCTTCTGCAGGAACGACTTATAGAGCGCCAGCACCTCGGGATCGTCCTCGATCGCCAGGATCTTGTTTGCGTCCTTTGCATGAGCTGCTTCGAGCATGTTCCATCTCCTGCGAGGCGGCCTCTTGCGAGAACCGTGCACGGCCGCGGCACTGACATAATAGCCGTCGTGGGCAGCGTACTGTGGCTGGCATCGGGAGGCGCGGCGTTCCTCCTTGCGAACTTCATTCCGTACGGGCGCGCGCCACGGCGCGTCTACGAACTGTTCACGTCGCTCATCGCCGCGCTGTTCTTCGGCGCCCTCGCCACCGCACTGAACTTCGGCGGCTGGCGCGAGCCTGATCCGCGCGCAGGCGCGTTCGTCTTCTTCGCTGCGCTGGCCGTCATCGGACTCCTTCGCGTCATCCGTCTCAGCTCCGGCGCGCGTACACTGCCGCGCGCATGAGACACCTCCGCGGCGCGGCCACGGTCTTCCTCCTCCTCGGCAATCTCGCGTTGTGGGGCATTCCGATCTCGCTCCTCGGCATCGTCAAACGCATCCTTCCCGGCGGTCCGCTGCGCCACGCCGTCTCGCGCATCCTCGTCTCGCTGGCCGACAAATGGGTCGGCGGCAACGATCGCATCTTCGATCTCCGCCTTGACACCGTCTGGGACGTCGAAGGGATCAACGAGCTCAAAGCCGACGGCCGCTACCTCATCACCAGCAATCACGTTTCGTGGGTCGACATCGTCGCGCTGCAGCGCGTCTTCCGGCACCACGTCGCGTTCCTCCGCTTTTTTCTGAAGCAGGAACTGATCTGGTTTCCGATCATCGGACAGGCGTGCTGGGCCGTCGACTTCCCGTTCATGAAACGCTACTCCGCCGAGTACCTCGAGAAGCATCCGGAAAAACGCGGCACCGATCTCGCGACGACGCGCCGCGCCTGCGCGAAGTTCCGCTACATCCCGGTGGCGATCCTCAATTTCCTCGAAGGCACGCGCTTCACGAAAGAAAAGCACGCCGAGCAGAAATCGCCTTATCGCCACCTGCTGCGTCCGCGCACCGGCGGCATCGCGTTCGTCATCGCGTCGCTCGGCGATCAGCTCGACGCCGTCATCGACGTCACCCTCGCCTATCCCGGCGGCGACGTGAACATGTGGGACTTCATCACCAACCGCGTGCCGCGGATCACCATCCGCGCGAAGCGGCTCGAGATCTCGCCGGAGTTTCGGACCGCCGCGATCACCGAGCCGGGTCCGGAGCGCGAGCACTTCAAGGCGTGGCTGCAGTCGGTGTGGCAGGCGAAAGATGCGGAGCTCGACTCGCTTCTCGCACGTCCAGCAGTCGAATCTCCGGCACGACGCAAAAACGAATCGGGATGATGCTCGTGCCGATGCCCGACGTCACGTAGAGATGTTTGCCATGTTCGACGACGTGTCCCAGCGCGTAACGCTGTCCGTACTTTGATGGAACTCTGAGGCGTCCGAAAAACGGCAGCCAGACCTGCCCGCCGTGCGTGTGACCGGCGACCGTCAGCGTTGCGCGATTCGAGAGTCGCGGAAAGACGTCGGGGTTGTGCGTCATGACGATCATCGGCACCGGCGCGGTTTCGGCGAGCGTCAGGTCGGGATCGCCGGTCATCAGATCGGCCAGCCCGACGAGCGTCAGTCTCCTCCCGCCGATCGCAAGCGTGTGTGTTTCATTGACCAGCGTCGGGATGCCGGCTCGTTCGTACGCGGCCTTCACGCGCGTCGCGTTCAGCCAGCCGTCGTGATTGCCGAGGACGCCGACGACGCCGTAGCGCGCGCGGAGGTTGCCGAGAATTTCGGCGGCGTGCTCGGGCGGCATGAACTTGCCGCCGGTGACGCCCTGAATGACGCTGTCGCCGAGGATGAGGATGAGATCGGGATGCTCGGCGTTGGTGAGTGTGACGATGCGCCGCAGCTTGTCGTCGTCGATGAACGGCGAGCCGGCGTGGATGTCGCTGATCAGCGCGACGCGGAGCGGCGGAAAGTTCTCGATGGCGATCGAGTCGCGCCGAACGACGAGCAGCCGCGGCTCGATCTCGAACGCATAAAGCGCGAGCAGTGTGCCGATCGACGCCACCGCCAGCAGCAGATGTCTCACTCGTTTCACATTGACGTGATTCTTGTACATCGGTACATTCACCCCATGATCATCGAGCGCACGCAAACCGGAGTCCGCATCGAGAAACGCATTCTGAAGACACTCAAAGGGCTTGCCGAATATCACGACATGTCCGTCGGCGACCTCCTCGAAGGCATTTTGCTGCATGTCTTCGAAGGGAAGACGCCGTTCGGCGCGGAGTCGCTCAAGGTGATCGCCGATCTGCGCAGGGTCTACGGCCTCGACCTCGACGCGTCCGACAGCCACAAACTGCTCGAGACCGCCGTTCCCGCGAAGCGCGCCGCGAAACCGAAAACGGCGAAGCGCTGAGCGGATGCTCTTCGGCTGGCTGCACCTCCTGCTGTTCGGAGTGATCGTCCCGATCGTCGCGCTCCGGACGCGGCGCGCCGTGCTGCAGATGGCGTGGCCGCCGAACCGGATCGTGTTTTACAGCGGCGCACTGATTCAGCTCGTGCTCTTCACCGCGGCGTCGATCTTCGTCGCCGCGAAAGAAAAGATCGAGCTCTTTCCGCATCGCGCGCCGACCGCGATCCAGGCGCTGATCGGCCTCGTCGTGCTGATCGTACTCGTCGCTTTTCTCCGTCCGCACTGGAAGCGTTCGGTGCTGGCCGGCGACAAAGTCCTCGCCCTCTTCATGCCGGCCACCCGCGATGAACGGCTGCTCTGGCTCCTCGTCTCGCTGCTCGCCGGGTTCAGCGAAGAGATCACGTGGCGCGGCGTGCAGACCGCATTGCTCGAACGCGTCATCGGCACGCTCGTTATCGCGATTCTGATCTCGGCGGTGATGTTCGCCGCCGCGCATGCAGTGCAGGGATTCGACGGCGTCGCGCTGATCGGCGCGATCGCGCTCGTCTTTCACGGACTCGTGCTCGTCACCGGCTCGCTTTACGTGGCGATGGCGGTGCACTTTCTCTATGACGCCATCGCCGGCATCACCTACGCGAAGCTGGCTCGGCAATACGGCTATCGATTCGGTCTCCCGGCGGAAAGTACGAATGCCTTCGTTGACGATACGAAAAACTTCGTATAACCTCCTGCGTATTGCACGAGGTGATCAAAATGGCCGAACGAACAACTCCCCGACCGACCGACTCCGAGCTCGGCATCCTGCGCGTTCTCTGGCAGCGCGGACCTTCCACTGTTCGCGATGTCTTCGACGATCTGAATCAGCGCAGCGCCACCGGTTACACGACGGTGCTCAAGCTGCTGCAGATCATGACCGAGAAAGGGCTGGTGACACGCGATGAGTCGGAGCGCGCGCACGTCTACTCCTCGCGCCACAGCGAGCAGAAGACGCAGCGCCAGCTGCTGACCGATCTCGTCGATCGCGCGTTCGGCGGCTCGTCGGCGAAGCTGGTCATGCAGGCGCTGTCGGGACGCAAGACGTCGAGCGATGAACTGAACGCGATCCGCGAAGTTCTGGACCGCATCGAAGAGGAGGCGAAATGAACACGCTGCTGGGCGGACCGTTCGCGCAGGCCATCGGCTGGGCGCTCCTTCATCTGTTGTGGCAGGGCGCACTCGTCGCCGGCATTCTCGCGGCGTCGCTGGCGCTGCTGAAGAACCGCGGCGCGAACGTTCGCTATCTCGCTTCGTGCGCGGCGCTCGTGCTGCTGGTCGCGCTTCCGGTTGCGACCGCATGGCGTGCGTACGAAACTCCACTGCCTTCATCGCCCGCTCCCGCCGCCGCTCCGGCGCTTGCGGCGGTCACCGAATTTCTCACGCCGTCCGTCGCATCCGACGCGACGGTTGATACGACATGGAGCGAGCGCGGACAGCAGTTCCTGAGCGGCGCGAAAACGTATCTGCCGCAGATCGTGCTCATCTGGCTGATCGGCGTCGCGTTCCTTTCGCTTCGACTGCTTTACGGCTGGTCGGAAGCGCAGCGCCTTGCACGCGACGGCGCGACGCGCGCATCGAATGAATGGGAAGCATCGCTGGCGCGCATCGCCGATGCGATGCAGCTTCGCCGCGCGGTAACCCTTCTCGAATCGGCCAAAGTTGAAGTGCCGACGGTCATCGGCTGGCTGCGTCCGATCGTCCTTCTGCCGGCGGCGACGCTGGCCGGTCTTTCGCGCGAGCAGCTGGAGATGGTCCTCGCGCACGAGCTCGCGCACATCCGCCGGCATGATTTCTTCGTCAACCTCGTGCAGGCGATGGTCGAGACGCTGCTCTTCTATCATCCGGCGGTCTGGTGGATCTCGCGTCAGGTGCGCGTCGAGCGTGAGAACTGCTGCGACGATCTCGCGATCTCCGTCTGCGGCAACGCGCTGCAATACGCCCGCGCGCTCACTCGCCTCGAAGAGCTGCGCATCGATCCGCCATCGACCGTGCTCGCCGCGAACGGCGGCTCGCTGCTCGTCCGCATTCGGCGGCTCGTTGCATCGCGCGCCGAATCGACCAGCGGTCCGTCGCGCTGGGCTGCCGGCGCCGCGCTCGTGACCGTGCTCGTCGCGCTGCTGGCGATGCCGTCGATGCCGCTCTTCGCGAAGCACGACGACACGCCGAAGGCGGCGCCTGCTCCGTCGACGCATACGTCGTCATCAACCTCATCGAAGAACTGCAACAGTGAAGCGCGCGGCGAGATCGAGGTCCACGCGAACGCATCGCCGGAACCCGACGAAATCGATAGCGATTCGGATGTCGAGGTGAATGCTGACGATGTGACGGTCGACATCGACGCGCCCGAGCCGCCGGAACCGCCCGATCCACCCGACGCTCCCGATACGCCTGAGCCCGCGCAGCCTGCGCCTCCGGCGCCGCCCGCACCGCCGGCCGCGCCATCGCCGGTCGCCTGGCCACACGCGGTTGCACTCGCTCCGCTCTCAGGTCTGAATGAAGCGGTCAGCGAAGCGATCGCGCCCGCCGTTGCCGAAGCCGTCAATGCCGTTCGCGTGGTCGTGCCGCAGGTGCGAGTCCGCGTGCCGCACGTCACCGTCACGCCGCGCGCGGGACGCCGCTCGCGCACGTTCAGCAGCGGCGACAAGCTCACGGTCGACGAGCTGATCGCGCTGCGCTCTTCCGGCATCACACCCGAATACATCAACGACATGCGCGCAAACTCCGGACTCGGCGAGCTGTCGCTCGACGATCTCTTCGCCATGCGCGTGCAGGGCGTCACCACCGAATACCTCCGCGCGCTGCGCGCGGCCGGCGTTACGGTTAACTCCGCGAGCGACGCCGTGGCGATGCGCGTGCAGGGCATCACCGGCGAGTACGTGAAGCAGCTCGCCGACGCCGGCTATCGCCATCTGTCGCCGCACGAGCTGATCGCGCTGCGGGTGCAGGGCGTGACCGCGTCGTTCGTGAAGACGCTCGCCGATGCGGGCTACACGAATCTCTCCGCTGACGAACTGGCGCGTCTCGCTGCGAGCGGCGTCAACGCCGAATTCATCCGCGATCTCGCGCAGTACCGCTCGAAGAAGTAATGAGGATGACCATCATGAGAAGGGCACTCATTGCACTGGCCGGCGCGCTCGTTGCCGCCATCGCGCTCGCCGACATCCGCGGCACGTGGACGATCGAGCGCTCCTCGCGCATCGACGGAAACGTCCAGCTCAATCTGTCGCGGGATCACAATCATTTCGGCTCCAACTTTCCGATCGCGTCGTTCAGTGGTCTCTCGCTCGCCGACGGCGCGTCGCAGTTCGAGTTGCGTGCGGAAGCAGGGACGATCCGCTTCGACGGCACGTTCCGCGATGGCGACGGCGCCGGACACTTCACCTTCGCATCGAATCCGAAGTTCGCCGGCACGCTCCGATCGATGAACGTTCGCGAGATCGGCGACGTCGATGACGAGAAGCTGCTGCAGCTCGCGCTGCACGGCGTCTCGACCGATTTCATCCGCGCCATGCGCGCCGAGGGATATGACGTCACGCTCGAGAAGTACGTGTCGATGCGAATTTTTCACGTGACGCCGGACGTGATTCACGAGCTGCGGGCGCTCGGCTTCGACAAGTTGTCATACGACGACCTGATCGCGTCGCGCGTCCATCGCGTGACGCCCGACTACATCCGTTCGATGCGCGCCGCCGGCTACTCGCTGTCGATGGATCAGCTCCTCGCCTCACGCGTCCACCGCGCCGATCCGGAGTTCGCCATCAAAATGCGCGACCTCGGATACCCGAACATGAAGTTCGACGACATGATCGCGTTCCGCAT
>JAOBAU010000387.1 GCA_025463165.1 Acidobacteriota bacterium
GAGGTCTTTGGCGGCGCGGATGTCGGCGGTTGCGAAGTCGGCCACGGAGCCGAGGGCTTTAAAACCTTCGACCATGCCGCCGAGCGATTTCTCGCCGCTCTTCTTCGACTCTTCGGCGTGCTGCTGGAGCTGCTGTTTCGCGACCTGCGCGATCTGCTTCTCGTGCTCGCGCACCTTCAGATACATCTGGATCTGCGAGTCGGTGAGCTTGCCGTCTTTCGGTGCGTCGTACTTGTCGTCGGCGACGTCCTTCATCAGGTCCATCGTGCCGTGCTTGTCGAGATCGCTGGCGATCTTCGCCTTGTCCATCGCTTCTTTGGCGCGGCAGCCGCCGAGCAGGATGAGAGCGGAAACAACGAGAGAGAGTGTGCGTCGCATGGTTCTTCCTCCGAGTTGGATGTTTGAAAGACCGCGAGTCTAGACGGCGTACAGCGATGCACGCGTGAGCAGCGTCACGCGTCGAGCTGCATGCGAATGCGATCGCGAAGCTCGTCGAGATCGTGAAGAATCTCTTCGAGCTCCGCGCGATGCCGATCCTGCGCGGCCGCGAGCTGCGCGTGCAGCGTGGCCACTTCCGCTTCGAGCTCTCCGGCGCGGCTGTCATCGGCGAATGCGACCGGCGCCGGCTCGTCCATCACCGCGACGGCGACCGGTTCATCGGCCGGCATCAGCGACTCGGCGCCGAGCTCTTCGATGTCGTCGACGATCGGGACGGCGATGTTGCCCGACATCGTCATTGGACGCTCGCGTCCTTCACTGACGAGCTGCTCGAGCGACACCTCTTCCATCTTCTCGTAGCCCTGATCCATCGACAGCGATTCAGGGAAAGGAACGGAGTCGGCGAATGGGTTCGGCGCTTCGAGAACCGGCTCGGGCTCGGGCTCCGGTTCCGGAGCTTTCGGCGCGGGAGCGGGGACGGCGGCCGCTTTGATGGAGCTCTTCTTCCGGTCAAGCGGCTCGTTCGGTTTTCCCTTGAGGCGATTCATCAGGTGCTTGGCGGTGATCTTCGAGACGAGCTTGAACGTCTCCATCACCCCTTCGCCCTTCAGCGCCGAAGCCTCGGTGTACGGATAGCCTTCAAACCCAAGCTGTTCCTGGAGCTGTTCGACCGGCAGGACGCCGGGAATGTCACGTTTGTTGTATTGCACGACGATCGGCGTGTCGTTCGGATCGATCTGGTTCTGCTCCAGGTTCTCCATCAGGTTCGCGAAACTCTCGCGAGTGGAGTCGACCATCGACGGCTGCGAATCGGCGACGAACACGACCGCGTCCGCGCCTTTCAGCACCAGCTTGCGCGTCTCGTTGTAGAAGACCTGGCCGGGGACGGTGTAGAGCTGAATCTTGAGGTTGAAGTTTCCGACCTTGCCGATGTCGACCGGGAGGAGATCGAAGAAAAGCGTGCGATCGGTTTTCGTCGCGAGCGACAGCATCTTCCCCTTTTGCTTGGGGTCGAGCTTGTCAAAGATGACCATGAGGTTGGTCGTCTTCCCGCAGAGTCCGGGACCGTAATAGACGATCTTCGCCGTCATCTCTCGCGTCGCGTGATTGAAGAGAACCATGAGTTCCTCGATTGGGATTTGAGCGGGGAGAGTATCGCATAGAATTTCCGGCGTGGACGACGACGCGGTCGAGATCCCGATCGAGGACGTCCTCGACCTTCACCCCTTTCGCCCCAACGAGATCCGCGATGTCGTTGCCGAATATCTGCGCGAAGCGCACGCCCGCGGATTTCGCGAAGTGCGGCTCATTCACGGGCGCGGAATCGGAGTGCAGCGGGCGAATGTGCAGGCGGTCCTTTCCGCGCACGAACTGGTTCTTTCGTATTACGACGCGGATGCGCATCGAGGGGCGACGGTCGTGGTGCTTCGGCATGAGGCATGAGTAATGAGGTATGAGTAGAACCTTGCCTTTACTCATGCCTCATCACTCATACCTCATGCCCCATGGCCCTGATTTCGCTAAAGTACGCAAAGACATGTCAACCCTCTTCGAAGAGCTATCCCGCGTAACCACCTACGAATACACCGAGGATGATGTACGCGGTTTCGAGACGTTGTATGAAGAGATCCGCGAGTTGAAGAAGCAGCGCAACGCGGTGATCGTCGCGCACAACTATTACCGGCCGGAGATTCTGAAGGTCGCCGATTTCGTCGGCGATTCACTCGAGCTGGCGCTGATGGCGGCGAACGTCAAAGACGCCGACATCATCGAGTTCTGCGGCGTGCACTTCATGGCCGAGACGGCCAAGATCGTCAATCCATCGCGAACGGTATTGCTGCCGAATCTGCTTGCCGGTTGTCAGCTCGCCGATTCCGCTCCTGCCGAACAACTCGCGGCGCGCATCGCAGAACTGAAGCAGCAGTACGACGATCTCGCGGTCGTCAGCTACGTCAATACGACCGCGGCGGTGAAAGCGCTCTCCGACATCATCGTCACGTCAGCGAATGCGGCGAAGGTCGTCCGGACGCTGCCGAACAAAAACATCCTCTTCGTTCCCGACCGCAATCTCGCCAGTCACGTCGCGCAGCAGGTCACCGACAAGAACATCATTCCGTGGGAAGGCTTCTGCTACGTGCACCAGCAGATCACGCCGGCGGAAGTGCAGCGCATTCGTGAAGCCGATCCGGAGCTGGAGATTCTCGTCCATCCGGAATGTCGTCCCGACGTCGCGAAGCTCGCCGATGCGGTGCTGTCGACGTCGGGGATGGTGAAGTGGGCGAAGGAGCGGCCGGCGTCGCGATTCCTCGTCGTCACCGAGTGCGGACTTTCCGATCGCCTGGCGATGGAAGTGCCGGACAAGACGTTCGTGAAGGGCTGCAAGCTCTGCACGTTCATGAAGGTGACGACGCTGGAAGACGTGCGCGATTCGCTGCGCGACGTGAAGTACGAGATCGAAGTGCCGGAAGAGATTCGCCTGCCGGCCGATCGCGCGCTGCAGCGGATGTTCGAGGCGACGTCAGGATGACGGACAGATGAGCTGATAGACGCCGATGACGTCATCACGCACGTCATCGAGATCGCCTTTGATCTTCGCGACGAGCTGCTGATATTCGGGATCGCCCTGCAGCGTCACCAGCCACGGATGTTTCACCAGCATGTACCAGCTGTGATTGCCGAGCTCCGCGGCGCGCGTCATCCAGTGCACCGCTTTGTCGCGATCGCCGAGCTTCGCGTACGTCAGCATCTGTCGCAGCGCCGCCCAGTGGTTCCGTTCCGCGTCCGCTTCGAACGTCTTCAAATACGCTTCTGCTGACGCACGATCGCCGCGCGCCGCCGCGACCATCGCCTTCACGCTCTTCCCCGTGTAATGCGTCGGATAGAGCGCCGTCATCTTCTCCGCTTCCGCCGCCGCTGCATCGGGATTGCTCTGCAGCAGAAACGCGAACGCGCGCATGTCGTGGCCGGCCAGCTCCGTATCTTTCGACGCCAGCGCGTACTGCGCGTTCTTCAACGCGCCCTCGGCATCGACGGCGTTCACGTACCAGTAGCCGCGCGTCTTCGCGTCCGACGACGACGGATCGAGGCGCAGGAGACGGTCGCCGGCGCATTGCGCGTTGCGCAGATCGCCGGTGGCGACGAAGTAGCCGACGATTGTGTAGAGCGCCTGCGGATCGTTCGGCGTCAGCCGTACCGCGGCGAGGTTCTCGCGCGTCGCTTCGCGGAAACGATTTTGCGATGAACGGACGAACGCACGTCCGAGCGCGAGGTGTGCGGCGGCGAGGTTCGGATCGAGCCGGACCGCCTGGCGCGCGTACCACTCCGCTCGCTCGTTCGCGTTCTTGTCGGTCATCAGTCCGCGCGCCAGTCCGAGCGAGTAGGCGATGCTGAGATCGGCGTACGCGGCGGCGAAATTCGGATCGGCTTCGACCGCGCGACGCAGCGACGCGATCTGATCGCGATACTCCTTCGGCACCAGCGTGCCGTTCAGCGCGCGCCCGCGCAGATATTCTTCGTACGCTTTCGGACTCGTCGATCGCGCTTCCGAGCCGGTCGCCGTCTGCTGCACGCCGAGCTTTTCATTCAGG
>JAOBAU010000101.1 GCA_025463165.1 Acidobacteriota bacterium
GGGTTCGTCCCGTTCGTGAACCGGAGCCAGTCGCCGGTCTGCGGCAACGGCGCCGGGTTCCAGTTCGCGGCGTTGTTCCAGCGATTGTCGGACGCGCCGGTCCAGTCGAGAGTGGCACCGAACATGGCGCTGCTGCAGCAAAGAAATGCGGCGACGAGAATTACCTGCACTGCGTGACGCATCGGGCCTCCGGGGGAACTGCGTTATCGAGCGCTTCGTACTCGTGCAAAAAAGTAAATCGTCTGCGGCTTGTGGCCGTAAACACCGCCGGTGAGCGCGCGGCTGTTCGTATGGTAGTCGACGTTGACGCCGACGCCGGCGCGCCAGCTCGGACGGGCGATGGCATCGAAGACATATCCAACGGTGCCGTGGCCCGTGCGTTGTGCCGCCGCGGTACCGATCGCCGGACGATCGACGTTCTCGAAGCGGGCGCTGATCGTATTGCGTGTCGCGTGAACCGCGACCTCGATGCCGATCGCATCGGCCGAACCGGAGAATTCTTCGCGGCGCGTCCACATCGCCGTCGTCGCGACGACGGGTCCTTCATAACTGATCGACGCGCTGCTGATCTTGTGGATGACGTCGTCGCCGAGCTCTCCGCGCGACAGCTGAAAGCTGACGCGATCGGACGGCTTCACGGTGAGGCGTGCCGCCCAGGAGTCGATGTCGCCGTTCTCGAGCGAGGTGTGCTTCCCTTTGCTGACAGCGTCGTGAAAGACGCCGCCCTCGAGCGAGAAGTACTTCATGTCGAGCGCCGCGTTCACGACTTTCGTCTTGACGTGAAACGATTCCTGGATGTCATACGCAAAGGGAGAGACGGCCAGATCCATGGAAGATTCCCGGACGCCGTATGGGCGCGGTCCGAGCGCCGGCTCGCCGATCGGCGCGACATAGAGCCGCAGCGAGCGCCAGCCGACTTCGACGGCCGCTTCTTCGATGAGATCGCGAGCACGCATCCGATCGATCACTTCGCCCCCCGCGTACGGGGAAACGTATTGCAGCAGTTGGGGATAGCCTTCTTCTTTGATCGTGTACGGCTCGAGCGAGCCGCGACCGCGGACGCCGAAGAAGAATCCGCTGGCGGTGTCGTACCGGGCGCGCGCTTCGAGCCAGTTCGTGGAGAAGTTCGCGGTGCGCGGTTCTTCAGGACCCGCTTCGGTGTTGTGAATGCCGAACGCGGCGCCGCGAAATGACGACGACCACTGCGCCGAGGCGCTGGCGGAGATTGAGACGACTGCGAGAAACACGATGACGTAACGATGCAAACGGCGGCTCCTTCGATGAACTGAAGGGTCGCCGTGCAAGGCTGCTGCCGCCAGAGTCATCAATGGCGCGAGCCTACGCGACGCTTCATCGCGCCGCAACCGTCGGGATCGAACGGCGAAACGTAGCGGAACGCGCCGGTGAGCGAGCCGGCGTCACCGTTCGAATTCGTGATGACGATGCGCGCCGCGCCTGCGTTGCTGCTCGCCGGAATCGTCGCGGTGATCGTTTCCACGTCGACGACGATGACGTTCGACGCCGCAATGTCCGCGAAGGTGACGCTCGCACCCGACGCGAAGCCGGAGCCGCGGATCGTGATCGTCTCGCCGCCGTCGGTGGAGCCGCACGGCGTCGAAACACTGCTGATCGCCACGCCATGCGAAGCGACAACGATCGAGGGTCCGATTGCCGCCACGTTCCCCGCCGCGTTGACGATGTTGAGCGGGTACGTTCCCGCATCGATGGCCGGTACGCGAATGACCGCGCGCGTGTACGTCATCGAGATGATCGTCGCTGCACGCTCGCCGAGCGCGAAGCCGTAGCCGGCGCGGAAGCCATCACCTTCGACGACGAGCTCGTTGCCTGCAATGACGGTTGAAGGAGTGGCGCGCGTAACCCGCGGCGCGCCCGCCTCAACGATCGTGAAGATCGGACCGGTCGTCGAGACGTGACCGTTCGCATCGGTGATCGTGATTGAAACTTTGCCGGGCGGAAGGTCCGGAATCGTGACGACGTGCGTTTCGCCGGTCGCCGTCAGCACGACGGCGCGCGTAGTTCCGAACGTCACGATGTCGGTCGTACGGAAACGCCGGCCGGTGATCGTAATCTCCTGACCTTGTGAACCGGTCAGCGGGTCGACGCCGGTGATCTCTGCTGACGGCTCCTCAGCAGCCGCGTATTCGTAGGCCGCGTTGCGCGTGGCGTTTTCGCGACCGCAACGCACCTTGACGTCGACGCTTCCCGCCGCGTGCGCCGGCGCGATGGCGTGCAGCGTCGTCGAGCCTTCAGCTTCCACGCCGCGCGCCGCGATTCCGTCGAAGAACACACCGCACGCGCCGGAGAGATTCGTACCGGTGAGTTTCACGATGGTGGTGCCATCGACGTTGCCGGACGAAGGCGTAACGTCTGTAATCGCCGGACCGGCGCCGAGATAATTGAAGCCGTTCGCCAGACTGAAGGAGTCGGCGCCGCAACTGATTCGTACGTCGACTGATCCCGCGCCGTTCGGCGGTGTCACGGCTCGCAGCTCGGTTTCGCTGACGAATACCGGCTGCACAGGAACCGCGCCGAACAGCAGCGTGCAATCGCCGCGCAGCTTCGCGCCGCTGATCGAGACAGCGGTGCCGCCCGCGGCCGGTCCTGCCGCGGGAGAGAGGGAGAAGAGCACCGGCGTCGTCGGCGTGTCGATGACGTCGACGAAGAGGAGCGTCGTTTCCGAGCCGTAGCGCGGTGGCAGCGTGGCTCGAAGAGTGGCGCCACCGCGCTGCAGTGCAGTCAGAGTAAATGTCGTGCTGCCGCCGGCCGGAATCGTGATCGACGAGGGAACGTCGATGAGTGAAGGATCGGTCGATTGCAACGCGATGACCTGCGGCTCGGCCGCGGCGGGCGTCAATCGAGCGGTGACGTTCGCGCTCGCGCCGGCGACGACGGTGATCGGGGACGGTTGCAGCTCGAGCGTGACGTTCTCATAAGAAGTCGCACTGACGGTAAACGCGCCGCCGCCCAGTCCTGAAGGGAGAGTGACCTGGATTCGCGCCGAAGCGGGAGCATCGAGCGCCGAGATCTCGAACGTCGCGAAGCGCGCCCCGGCCGGCACGCGCACGGACGACGGAACGGAGAGCGCTGCTGGACTCGAGGAAGAAAGCACGATCGTTTCATCAGAGGCCGACGGCACGCCGAGGCTGATGGAGACGTTGCCTTTGCGTCCTTTCGCGATTGCCTGGTTTTGCGGTCCGATGCCGAGATCGTCGTTCAGGATCGTGACCGTAGCGGACGAGCGTCCTGATTTCGCGCTGCTCTGATAGGGACTGATACTCACCTGGAATGTTTCGTTCGGCTCAACATCGGTATCGCCGTTAATAACGAGCGAGATGCTCTTCTCCGTTTCGTTGTCGAACTTCAGGAAGCTGGCGGTCTGCTGATAATCGCTGCCGGCCTTCGCGGTGCCGTCGAAAGTCAGGAAAGTGACGGTGCCATCGACGGGGCCGGTAGCACGCAGCATTACGTTTGCGATTTTCGTCCCGTTGTTTCCCTCGGTCACAGAGAGGTCTTCGATGTTCAGAGTCGGCTGCACGTCGTCGTTCACAATCGTGCAGTCTGCTTCGGCGAACATCAGGTCGTCGTCGGTAACGATCAGGCTGAAATGCTCGTCGGGCTCATAACGAACGTCACCGATCACCGGAATGACGATCGTTTTCTCCGCCTCGCCAGGAGCGAACGTGACATTTCCTTCCACGCGTTCCGTATCGGCGGGTCCTGTTCCAAAGGTTCCTCCCCCGTAATAGTGGAAGGTTTTCGAGACGCTGTATGGCGTACTGAGTCTCACACTGAAGCTGGCATTCGTCGTTCCGCTGTTGCCTTCGATCACAGAGATATTCGACATAAGGAGACC
>JAOBAU010000458.1 GCA_025463165.1 Acidobacteriota bacterium
GGCTTGCGCGCGCCGCAGACGCCACCGACTTCGCCATCGCCGAACTTCCGCGCGATCACTTTCAGCGAGTGCGTATCGAGCAGAAAATCGGCGTCGGTGAAGATCAGAATCTCGCCGGTCGCACTGCGCGCCCCTTCGTTCAGCGCTCCCATTTTCCCAGGCTGTTCGAGCGCGATGAGACGAACGCGCGGATCGTTCCACGCGGCAACCAGCTCGTTCGTTCGATCGGTCGAGCCGTTCGACACGACGAGCAGTTCGAGCTGTTCCGTCGGATAGTCGAGCGCCAGCGTGTTCTCGATCTTCGCGACGATGTTTCGCTCTTCGTTGTACGCGGGAATGATGAACGTCGCGCGCGGGAAAACATCGCGCTCGTGCACGGCGCGCGGCCGCAGACGGCTCAGGATGAAGAGCAGCGCCGGATAGCCGAAGTAGACGTAGACGCAGACCGCGAGCGAGAACCAGAAGATGACGGCGAGCGCGATCACGCAACCTCCCGCTCGAGTCGCACGCACAACTCGGCGACGCATTGCTCGATGTCGAATTCGGCGCGCACTTTCGCCTGTCCCATCCGCCCCATCTCCGCCGCCCGCTCACGATCGCGCAGCAGCGTTCGAATCGCCTCCGCGAACAGCTCCGCATCGCCGGGCGGCACCAGCAAACCATTCACGCCATGCTCGATCAGCTCGGGGATGCCGGAGATCGCGGTGCTGACGACCGCGCGTCCGCTGGCCATCGCTTCCATCAGTGCGACCGGAATCCCTTCCATCTGTCCGTCCGGCGCCACGATGCTCGGCAGCGCGAACAGCGTCGACTCGGCCATCATCTTCGCGACGTCATCCTGCGAGCGCGCGCCGAGAAGGTGAACGATGTGCTCGAGACCGCGAGTGGTGATGAGCGCTTGCAGCTCGTCGCGCATCGGTCCATGTCCGACGACATTGCATTGAAAGACGAGCCCTTCATCACGCAACTTCGCGCACGCCTCGATCAGCACCGGCAACCCCTTGTACGGCTTGTGCGCGGCGACGCAGAGAATGCGCGGCGTCTCCGTCATCGACGGCGCGCCGAGCTTTGCGGCGGTCCGCTCATACGTGCGCGGCTCGATCCCAACGTGAATGACGTCGATCTTGCCGCCCGCTTCGCGCGGATAGAGCTCTTCGAGAAAGCGGCGATTGAAATCGGAGATGGCGCGGACGAAACGGGTCTCGCGCAGCTTCCAGCGCAACAGCCGCCGGTTGACGAAGATGTCGTGCGCGTGGACGGTGAAGCTGAACGTGATTGACGACAGCTTCGAGATCACGAGCGCCATCGTCGCCGGATGCGTCGCGTAATGCGCGTGAATGTGACGGACTCCTTCGCGCTCCAGCTGCCGCGCGAGGAAGACTGATTTCGGCCAGAGCGCCAGCGTGCGGACGAAGATCTCCGGACTGAGAATCGTTCCGGCGAGCAGCCGCAACAGCAGCGTCACGTACGCGATCGGATGACGGACGAGCATCACGAGATTCGCGACCGCGATGCTCGGCGAGATGAAGCGCGTGTAAAGCGCGCGGCCGGTCCACGGCTTCGCCGCGTCGTGAATCACCGGCGGTGAATCCTTCAGCATCGGCACGAGCCGCACCGGCTGTCCCTGCCGCTCGAGCTCGATCATCTCGCGCAGGATGAAGGTCTCAGTGACCGCCGGAAAACGCGACATCAGCACGGCCACCGCACCACGCGTCCGCGTGCGCGGCGCCGTGTCGTCGGTCATCGGAAGTTCGGCTGCGGAGCTCATCAATTGCGTGCGTGCTTGCTCTCTCGATAGCAACATGCCGGCCACAAATTCGGCAGGCCGCTTGCACAACCGCGAGGGCAGACGCATCCACGATTTCAACGAGTCAATGACAGGACCCCGACCATGAACCGACCACTCTTCGCCATCGCCACCGCACTCTCGATGGCTTTCGCAGTCGAGGCCGCCGCCTCAGGGATCAGAGTCGCAGAACAGGGCTCAACGCAGCTCGCACAACCACACGATCGCGTCGCGATCGTCGCACCGCAGCATCGCGATCTGCTCGCCGCAAAAGCGCTTACCACGTTCGCGGAGAGCGGTCCAAAAGCGCTCGACCTCTACCCTGTGGCCGGCATGTTCGGCCGCGATCTCTACATCCCGTATTTCGTCGACGTCGAGCCGCTCGGCGGCGTAAAGCGCGATTTCAACTGCTCCGACTTCACGTTCGACGGACACGACGGCGACGATCCGTACATCCGCAGCTTCCGCGAACAGGACATCGGCGTGCCGATCTTCGCGCCACGCGAGGCGCGGGTCGGTCCGATTCACGACGGTGAAGACGATCACAACACCGTCGCCGACAACACGAAGAAGCCGAACAGCGTGACGCTCTATCTCACCGACGGCACCGACATGATCTTCAATCACCTGCGCAAGGGAAGCATCACGGTAACGGAAGGTCAGCACATTGCCGCCGGCACGCAGATCGGACTCGTCGGCAGCAGCGGCTCGAGCACCGCGCCGCACGCGCACATCGGCATGGCGTTCAACGGCACCGCCGTCGAGCCGTTCGCCGGACCGTGCCGTCCCGGCGCTTCATACTTTCTCCAGCAACCGGCCGCCATTCAGGGACCGGTCGTCATCGGCACGTCGTTCAGCAACACGTCATACGCATCGTTCGCCCCGGCGCCGTTTGATGACGCGCCGCGCACCGGCACGTTCGTGAAAGGAAATCAGCGCATCTACTTCAAAGCGGAGCTCGCCAATCTCCCGCCGAATGCGCCGTTCCAGATTTCTGTCGTGCCGCCGGGTTCGGGCTCCGCATCAGGCTGGGTCAGCGGCAACCTGACCAACGTTACCGAAACCTCCCGTCTCGGCTCATTCTGGTGGGGCATCGACGCCGACCTCCACACCGCCGGCGAGTGGACGCTGCTCTTCGATATCGGCTCGACGCGGCTGCTGTCGGTGCCGTTCCGCGTCGTCAATTCCGCGAGCGAGATCGTGAACCGCGCGCCGATCGACGTCGCGGCCGTCATCGAGCCGGCCGTCATTCACGCCGGTCAGGCGCCGGTCTGCCGCGTCGAAGCGCCGACGCTCGTCGACGCCGACTACGACATCGTCAGCTATCGCTACGAGTGGAAGGTCGATGACGTGACGGTGCGAACGTTCACGTCGGCAGTTCGCAGCGACGCGCTCGCCGCAGATCTGATTCACACCGGGTCGCGCGTCAGCTGCAGCGTGACGCCGAGCGACGGGAAACTCTCCGGCAACACGGCGATCGCGTTCGCGGGCGGACTCGTACCTCCGAAGCGCCGCAGCGCCGGCGTGCAGTAATTGACGGTCGGGCGGGATGGTGTAGAGTCCCGCGCGCAATGTGGGACACCAAACGAATCCTGACTGAACTGGCCGATACGCCGCGGCGCCACGACATCGCCGCGGCGTTCTGGCGTCACGCCGAACCGCAGGCGCGCATGCTCACCGCCGCGCAGCTCGCGAAGATGCTGCACTTTCGCGAAGAGACGATCCGCAAAATGACGGCGGACAAAAAGGCCGATCTCCTCGCAGGCCGCGCCTCGTCGCGCGAGCTCGAACAGGCGTTTGAAACGGCGCTGATGATCTACCACACGAAGAACAAGGCCGAGCTCCTCGCGGCCTTTCTCGATGAGTGGCAGATCCCGCACGTCAACGGCTCGATCGAGGTCGATGAATATCCGACGCCGACGAGCGATCAGGTCCGCGCCGCACTCGACGCGCAGAGGGAAAAGTTCGCGCCCCGCGATATCGCGGTCTACTTTGCACCGGCCGGATTGCTGATGGGAGAAGAGTGGGCGGCTGTGCTCTGGCCTGTCGTCGATGAGCTGGCTCCTGCGCTGACCGCCGCGTGAAGACAGGTACGAAACTGAGCCCTTGAGTCTCGAACGAGGCGCTTGAGCGAGTCGGCACTTCGGACACGCTCACGTCCAGGGTTTGGTATGCGGTTGTGTCGAGA
>JAOBAU010000039.1 GCA_025463165.1 Acidobacteriota bacterium
CCGATCACGAGCGCCAGCAGCCCGACGACGCGCGCCCAGCCGGCGGTCGCCGGCGGCAGTCGCAGCAGTGACATCAGCATCTCCGGCGCGACGACGAACGCGATACCGACCACGACGACATAGACGCCGAATACGAACAGCGTTCGTGCAGGTTTGCTCATCGCGGTTCTTCGGATCGATCGAAGTTTACTATTACGATGCGCGCATGGCCGTCGGCATCCGGACCGCGTCGCTCACGCTGCTCGCGCTCATCGCATTCGCATCGAATTCGCTGCTGACCAGACTCGCACTGGGCTCGCATCAGATCGATGCGGCGACGTTCACCGCCATCCGCCTCGCTGCCGGTGCGCTCGTCCTGACGCTCATCGTTCGCGCGCAGTCGGGATCGTTTGCGCCGCTGCGCGGCCGGGATTTGCGCGGACCGCTCGCGCTCTTCGCATACGCGGCGCCGTTCTCGTTCGCGTATCTGCGGATCGGCGCGGCCGTCGGCGCGCTGGTGCTGTTCGGAGTCGTGCAGTTGACGATGATCGGCTACGCGCTCTTCGCCGGAGAACGGCCGAGCGCACTGACCTGGAGCGGCATCGCCCTCGCCTGCTTCGGCCTCGCATTTCTCACCGTGCCATCCGTCGCGCGGCCCGATCCGATCGGCGTGTTGCTGATGACCGTCGCCGGCGTCGCGTGGGCCGTCTATTCACTCGTTGGCAGAAAGACCTCGGAGCCGCTGGCCGCGAATGCGCGCAGCTTTCTCTGGAGCACGCCGCTCGCGATCGGACTCGCGTGGCTGTTGCGCGGCGGAGCGCAACCGAGCAGCCGAGGAATCGCGCTCGCGCTCGTGTCGGGTGCGTTGACGTCGGGAGTCGGCTACGCGATCTGGTATCGCGCGCTCCGACATCTCACCGTCACGCAAGCCGCGGTCGCGCAGCTGACGGTTCCGGTGATCGCCGCACTTGCCGCGGTCGGATTGCTCAACGAACCGCTGACGACACGACTCATCATCGCCGGCGCCGCTGTTCTTCCTGGAGTCGGACTCGTGCTGCTCGCACGCGCGCGTGGCCGCGCCTGACGGCGCGCGTAAGATGCCGAACGAATGCGAGTCATCACGTTGAACGGCAGTCTGCGCGCGCGTTCGTCGAACGCTGCGTTGCTGCGTGCGGCGATGAACGTCGCGCCGGATGGGATGGAGCTGATCGCGTACAGCGGCCTCGGCGAGCTGCCGCATTTCAATCCAGATCTTGATGCCGAGGATGGTGAAGCGCCGGCGGTCGTGCGCGAGTTGCGAGAGTTGCTCATCGGCGCCGACGCGATTCTCATCTCGTCACCCGAGTACGCGCACGGCGTTCCCGGCGCGTTCAAGAATTTGCTCGACTGGCTCGTGTCGGTCGGTGAGCTCGTCGACAAGCCGGTCGCGCTGCTCAACGCGTCGCCGAGCGGCGGCGACTACGCGCAGGTGGCACTTCTCGAGACATTGCGCACGATGAACTGGCGCGTCGTCGAAGAGGCTTCGCTCGTGAAGCCCTTCGTGCGGCGGAAGATCGTGGATGAGTTAACGGACGATGATGCGCTCGCCCTGCTTCGCGGCGCGTTGCACGCGCTGATGAACGCCGTTATTGCGGCGCGCTCAGACTCGTGAGCGCTGCGTTGCGAACTCCATCGCAAAGTACGTGATGATCAGGTCGGCGCCGGCGCGTTTGATCGACGTCAGCACCTCGTTCATGACGCGATTGCCATCGATCCAGCCGCGCTCCGCCGCCGCTTTGATCATCGAGTATTCGCCGCTGACGTTGTACGCCGCCACCGGCAGTCCGACGCGCTCGCGCGCGCCGCGGATGACGTCGAGATACGAGAGCGCCGGCTTGACCATGATTATGTCGGCGCCTTCCGCGACGTCGAGATCGATCTCGCGCATCGCTTCGCGGGTGTTCGCCGGATCCATCTGATACGTGCGGCGATCGCCGAACTGCGGCGTCGATTCCGCGGCTTCGCGGAACGGTCCGTAGAAGCCCGACGCGAACTTCGCCGAGTACGCGATGATCCCGACGTCGCTCAGCGATCGCGCATCGAGCGCGCGCCGGACCGCGCCGATCCGTCCGTCCATCATGTCCGACGGCGCGACGAAATCGGCGCCGGCCGCCGCAAACGACAGCGCCTGCTTCATCAGCAGCGGCAGCGTCTCATCGTTGTCGACGTCCTTCACGCCGTTACGATCGACGACGACACCGCAGTGGCCGTGGTCGGTGTATTCGCAGAGACAGACGTCGGCGATGATCGTCATCTCCGGCACCGCGCGGCGGATCGCTTCGATCGCCGACTGCACCGGTCCCGCCGGATCCCACGACGCGGAACCGATCGCGTCCTTGTACTCCGGCAATCCGAAGAGCAGCACCGCCCGGATCCCGGCATCGAACGCCTTCCGCGACTCCTCGGCTGCTTCGCGCGCGCGCATCTGAAAGACGCCCGGCATCGATCCGATCTCGACGCGCGGCCGCGTGTTCGGCACGATGAAGAGCGGATAGATCAAATCCTCGGGACGAACGATCGTCTCGCGCACGAGCTCGCGAATCGCTTCGCTGCGCCGCAACCGCCGCGGACGATTCGTCATCGCCTGCTGCGTCGTGCCGGTCAGCTCAGTCGTCGGTGTCAGTGCCTTCGTCGTCATCGATGTCTCCGTAAAAGAAGGTGCGCGCGCAGTCGCCGCTGCAGAAACGGCGGCCGGTTCCGCGGTACGCGCAGTCGGGACAGAAGTCTTTTCTGCAGACCGGGCAGCGCTCCAGCCTCGCGGTTTCATCCGACTCCCCGCAGACCGTGCACGCCCGCGAAATTTCTCCCGCCGACATGCGCCGAGTATAAGTCTTCGCGCCGCGCGCCCGGCGCGGAGCGGCGTCAGGCCGCCAGCTCCGCGCGCTTCACCGGCAACTCGTGCAGCAGCTCCGTCAACGCCGCGGGCGGCGTGTCGCTGAACACGTCGACCTTCACGCCGAGCTGACTGTCGCCGCCGATGGCGATCTCGCCGATGTGATCGGAGAGGAACGTCGTGACATCCGTGCGGTTCATGAAATCCGACGGCGAGAGAATCGTGGCGTGGTGAGTTCCAAGCCGCGGATGGAACTGCCACGACTGATTGATCAGCCTCGTCAACACGCCATCGGTGAACTCCAGGCGGTCGTGCGCATCGCGCGCTTCAACCTGCAGGAAGTCGGGAAGACGCATCATGTGATCGCGAATGGTCCCGAAGCGCCATGAGAAGAGGTAGGCGCGACGGACGCCGCCCAGCCACGGCCGGTGCAGCATCACGACCGGATACGGTCTGCGATTCGCCCACTCCGCAACTCTTCCTTCCGCCGGCGGCAACGCGGTCTGCTCGGCGAGCCAGCGGTCGGAGATCTCCGGGAACTGCGCCCACATCACCCACTCGTCATTGAGGAGGAACTGACGGATCGGTTGGAGCGTGCGGCTCGGACCGGTCTGATCAAGTGGCAGTTGCGACCAGCGCGCCCGCCGCAAAGTATCGCCGGTGAGGCGCAGGTGCGGTTTTGTGAGGATCTCCTTCGCCTGTTTCTTCACCGCGGGCACGGCCCGCTTATCGAAGAAGCGCTGCATCAGGGACACGTGCCTGAGGATGTTGTCGACGTATCTCCTGATCATGCGGTCGTGCGGCCCGCCGGCCCACGCGCGGCTGAGCAGCACCAGGCCTTTGATCTCGGTCGCCAGAACATGCGTCATGAGCGGTACCGCGACGTTGACGAGATACGCGGTCGCGGCGCTGAAACTGCCGGTGAGCATCGTCCGCGTCGAGAACACTCCGCGGTCGGTCGGAATGTAGAACCGTTCCAGAGGCTGGCTGCGATTCTCGATTCTGTAATTGCTCTCGTCCGCCGCGAAGGCGTTCATTGCATCGCGCATCCCGGTGAGGAGGTGATCGAACAGTCCCTCGACGCCGCTGTTCGGGACGACGAACGCATGAATTCTGTTCATCGCGTCCGACAGGACGGCGTCGTTCGGCGCCGAAAGGCGCACAAAGAGATCGGCCGCGGCCCTGTCGTGATCAGCGTTCGGATCGGTCAGAGCCGCAACGCCGTTGATGAAGAACTCGAAGCGGCTGTGGATCATGTCGGCGCGCTCGTAGTAGCCGTCCAGTGCCGCCGAGATCGCATAGCGATGGATCGTCGCCTGCAGCGCGGCGACCGCCGTATCGATCATCACGAGACTCGTGTGAACTTCCCGCAGCTGGTCGCGGATCCCGTCCAGCTGCGCGAGCAGCTCCCGCTGAAACGCCTGCTCCGACATCCTCGAGACGTTCAGTGCCGACAACAACGGCTTCGCAATGAGCTCCGACGCGGCGTGTCCGATGACACGTCCGGCAATCGTTTTGGCGAGCCAGGCTGCAAGCTCCTCGTCGCCGGACCGTTCAGCCATGGGTAGCCCCCTCTGTTTTGCGGGAAAGCAGGCATTATAGCGGGCTTGGCGCGGTTCACGTCCGACAGCTGGCGCGCGCGGCCAAATAGGCTAGAATGCGCCGCGCCTCGCAGCTCGCTGAGGTTGTGTCATGGCGGTGTAGCTCAGATGGTTAGAGCGGGCGTCTCATAAGCGCTAGGTCACTGGTTCGACTCCAGTCACCGCCACCACACTCCTTCCTCCTCCTCGTCCTAATGTGCACCGCCGCGCGGCGACCAGGGAAGCGCCGCGAACGCGCTGCGGCGCTCGGCCGCGCGAATCGTCGGCCGCAGCGGCGCGAGCGACCCCAGCCGAAAGTCTGAGCGTTGCCTGCCTTCGACTCAACTCCGGCACTTCGGATAGGGCGCGGTGCATTGGTTGGCCAAGCTTTGGGCAGTTCTTCTCTTCCTGCATGCTCTTTCGGGTGCTCAGCCGCGCGAACGTCGGCTGCAGCCGTTGGCCGCGGCCGAAACTCCGCGTGTCGTGTGACTTTGGCCCATCAGCGTCCCGCAACGCTGCAATCGCTAGAGCAGACGCGGCGACTAGCAGCGAAGCGATTCGCATGTGCGCTGCGTCAGCGACGCAGGTAGAATGTCTTGACTGAAAGGCGTACCTCCGTCGTGCTGACTCCGTTAACTGCAAATCGAAAACAGTTGCGTTCGATCGCTCCGTGGATGCTAACCGGTTACGTCACGGATCCCTCTGTCACTTCGAGGGTGTTTGCCTTCGATTTCGGTGGTATCAACGCCTTCGATCACGACAATCAGCAACTCCTCGCCTTCTCATCGGCCAACGACGGAATGAACGTGACGTCCTTTAGTGGGTTCCCCATTGAGGTGACCCCCAATGAGACCGGTCTGCTGCATTTGACGACTGATTCGATGCGAGTCGCGGAGCGCGGTCGCTTCACCGCTGTGCGGACGTCACGACGCGCCGAGAGGCATTACCTTCTCGATCACGCAACGCAGCGTATCCTTACAATTCCGCGATCCTTTGAACAGGGCACACTAAAGCGGATACGTGAAACACCCATCCATCTCCCTGCTAAGGTAACCCTGACGCCGGAATCGCGTCTTTGTGCGATGGAACGCGACCCCCGCGCCCCTGAAAAGGTCGATTCAGTCTTCTACGTTTCGTGTCCGGCATCGCACGTCGTCCTCGAGGTCGAACCCGCAACGGGTGAGACGAAGGTCTTTGCCGGTCTTCCCGGAACCGCCGGGGTTCCGAAGGAAGACTCACTGGCAACGAAGACCCGCTTCTCGGCTCCTTCCTCGCTCTGGTTTGACTACGATGATGAAGGTAGCCGCCTGCTGATCGTTGACCAGGTTACGAGTGAGATTTACGCGATTGACGTCGTAACGCGCGAGGTGTGGGTAGTCGCAACGACACGAGTTGGCAGAGCGCCACGTGTCGTTGCGGAGCTTCAGGATGCGGTCGGTGTGAATGTGTACCGTGCCGAAGAACACCACGTTGATGCCGCGGCGCTCCGCCCCGCTGGCAAGATCATCGACGGTTGGGGCGTCGTCCCTGCCGTGATGATCGTGTGGACATCCAGAGGACGGGTCGTCGGTATACCGTTGAATGTCCTCGAGGCTGACGCGATTACGGATTTTGTGCCTGGGGTCGACGAGATCCTCACCCTTCCGACGGGAGATCTGCTTGCATGCGGGGGATCTCGGACACTACACATCAGTCAACCGATTGCCATGAAAGAGATTCTCCAGCCATACGAGACGATCTCGACATAGGCCAAACATGCTTTCCGGAACAGACGACGTACTTCGCCGGCTTACTCTCGATCGTGCCGCGGTCAGGCGTCACATCAATGAAGGACGTAATGAGGAAGCGTTAACGTATGTTTCAGATCTTCTCGACAGTCAACTGCTGAGGACCGCCGCGCCCGCCATCCAGCGCAGATTTCAAATGGAGAAGGCTCGGGCACATCGAAACCTAGGGCAGATTTCTCAAGCGCTCGAGTGCTATACGATCGCGCTACGAAGCGCCCATGAAGACGGCGACGTGCTTGACGAGGCGTGGCAACTCACGTTGCTTGCGAAATTCTTCGGAAAATACTTGAATCGGCCCGCTTTCTTTCATGCCTGTCTACAGGAGGCTAATCGCCGCTATGCAGACGAGGCGAGCAACGACCGTGTTCAGATGCGGCGGCGCGGCGTTCTTCTCGACCTCATTGGCAGTTATCATCGTCGCCTAGCCGAGCAGGACGCATCTCAATTCCAGCTCGCGGTTGCTGCATATTCAGAAGCGGCCCGCCTCCACGAGGAGGCGCAGAACCCGGACGGCGTGTCGCGCGCGAAATGTCACCTCGCGTACGTTCGCGCCGCAGAGGTTACGCACGACTCGAAGACAGCCGAGGAACGCGTCGCGCGTCTGCGTGCGGCTCTCGATTCGTTCGAGCACGCCGCCAAACATACGATGACGAACCCAGGCGCGATTCGCGGACGTGCGACCCGACTCGCTCAGAAAGCCGATCTCCACAACCGCCTTGGTGAGGCGGAGATTGCGGAGGAGCTCGCAACTGCCGCGTTAGCTTATGCGAGACGCACCAAAGACAATCGCGCGATCATTCAGGCTGGAATCATTCTGGCTACCATATTGCGTGGCGCTGGCCGAACTTCTGAGGCAATTTCGTCACTTTTAGAAGCGAAAGGAGCAGCCGAGGCTAAACGCTTTTTTGGCTTGCAACGAATAGTCAATCACGCACTTATTGACTGTTACTTCGAGGCCGATCGCAAAATTCAGGCTCTTCCGCTCTTCGAGGAGAACGACGAGCTGGTTCGGCGCGAGATCGCCGATTTCGATTTGCTCGGCGACGTCGTCAATCTCTTCAGAACCGTCGCGCCCACATACGCTGACCGGTATCTCTTCGACGGATTGCTTCGCGAATTCACGAGCGTGCTGAACGAAATGTTGCGGAATGGCCGCCGATTACGTGACTCGCTTGCGGCGTTCGACAGAACACGTTCTACGGAACTACAACAAGCGATATACCGATTCGCAAAAGCTTCGCTCGGCCACACAATAAAGGACAGACTTTCGGCTCTCGGAATGGAGCTTCGAGGCATCGCCGACATGATTATGGATGCCTCCGCCGTCGACACTTCTCGCCTGATTCTCGACGTTGCGGAGAGGGCGATCGATTTGACCTCACTCGCGCGTGAGGATGCCAGCGACGCCGCTCATCAAGAGTGCTCGTTACTCAATGAGCTCACGCGTGTGACGGGCGAGATCCTCAGTCCGTTGCGCGTGCAGCTCTTCTGTGAAACAGACGTTGTCTTTTTCAATCTGATGCCCATCCTCCTCCGCGAAACGTTCATTCACTTGCTCGAGAATGTACGGAAGGCGATTGCGCATGCACCTCCGGCGGACGGCACACCGCATTTAGTCGTGTCGCAGTTGCTCCTGCCTGACAATTCTCTTCGCTTCGACCTCCGAAATCCGGGGTTGAATCCGGGCGTAATGCCAACGTTTAGCGGCGAAGCCATTGCGCGCCATGGCTTCGAAAATGCGGTCATATTTCTGGCCATACTGCAGGTCGACTGCCGGTTTACGCTCGATGACGACGGACCTCGGACGCCGCCCTATCGTTCTAACTGCGTCTCTCTCACGGTTCCACCTTCATCAAACCAAAGTTTTCACCGCTTCCGAAGGAGCGTTCGGCCATGACGGTCCCGATGACGATCGTTACTGGACTGCCAGCGGCGGGAAAGTCATTTTATATATCATCGGTCTATTGTGTCGCGGCCCCTTCCGAAGCGCACGAGCGCGTAACAATCGTGCATGGTCGGAAGGAGTTAAACGACGTATATGCGACTGAAAGCGAGTGGCCGGCGCTCCGTGCGTCCCTGGAGAAACTGGTGCACACGGATGGCTCATTCTGGCCAGTTGCCGGCATCGAAAGTCTCGTCACAGCGTGGTCGCCGTTCGCGCACGCTGAATTGGAGCGGCGTGCTGCGGCAGTCGTCGCTCGCTCAGTCGCGCGACAGGTTTCACGCAGGCCGGCGTGTACACTAATTATCGAGGCGACGCCTATCCTCGCTGTAGAGTTGATCGCGACGTTCGCATCGCAGCTAATCCTCGTTAGGGCGACCGAACACGAGCGTGCAGAACGCCTGCGGCGGCGGATCGCGGAGAAGAACCACGGAGATACCTCTTCCAGCGATGAATTCGCGCAGCGCGTCGCGGCATTTCATCGTGCAGCATACCAGCCGGCTTTGTTCGTACTGAAAGCTGCATCGCACGCGTGTGTACCAGTGGAAAGTAGGTCATGACCTTTGAGTTGATAGTGGGGCCACCCCGTTGCGGAAAGAGCGTTCTGGCTGAGGCACGAGCGTCTCGGCACGCCCACCCTACACCGCCTCTTTACATTGGAACTCTGCCGACCGTTCCGCACCTTGCTCGGCGGATTTCTGACCACCGTGCACGCCGTGGCTGTTCATGGAGCACCGTAGAGATTGTTCGCAATCTCGAGGAAGCCGTCGCTCCGGCGATGAGTTCGCGTGCTGTGCTACTCGATGGTATTTCGAACTACATCGCACGTAGGCTAGCAGCAAACCGCGTGATCTATGCGACGCCTAGGTCGCGGGAGTTGCTGAATGAGTGCATGGCAACGATCGCGCGACTTGCGCGATTGGCCGATCAGCTGATCATCGTCGGCACGACCGTCCCCACAGTCGAAGCCATAGATCCGTGGAAACGCGCTATTCAGAACGTGAACGCGATGTTGCTCGCGCGATTGGCTGACTTTGCTGCGTCGACGACGGTGCTGCGAAAAACGCGCGATGAGGGCTCTGAAAGTGAGTGATAAGCGCATTTTCTGGGCTGATGACGAGTATGCGAACACGCATGGCGAACTCAAGGTACGCGGGCTGACGGCGGAGATGAAACGTCGCGGAATCGCTGCGACGGTTACTTTAGCACCCAACGCGGCAGACGCTCTCGCGGAGATTGTTGGACACGTTCAGGTGCCGGACGTAATTGTCATGGACCTGCAGTTCAACCCGCCAAGAGCAAAGAAGCCGGATCGACGGGGTGAGGAGGTTATTGAGAAACTCCTCAGCGCTGCTCCGGGTATTCCAGTCATCATCTACGCGGCAAGCGTTCAAACAGGTAGTCGAGAATTCGCCCGACTACCGAATGTTCACGCCGTGATTGCCAAGGAAGATCAACGCCTATTCATGGATGTGCTGGCGAAGCTTCTCGGTGTTCGATTGCCGACAATCGTTCATTTATCCGACATTCACTTCGGCGCGCAGCACGGACATGGCGGGGCGATGTCGTATGAGGCGCTTCGCGCAACGTTCGACCCGGAAGTTGGGTTCTTCCTTGGCCCACGGCGTCCGAATATCCTGGTCGTTTCGGGCGACTTCACGACTGGAGCAGCTCACGACGAATTCCGCGAGGCGCTCGAATTCCTCAAATGGTTGACGACGGCCTTAGACTTGGAACCCGATAATGTTTGCTTCGTACCTGGAAATCACGATGTCGAGCTGAGCGATCCCTACTCGTATCAGAATTATTGGAACGATCTCGTGGTAGCTTTCTACGGTGACGACGCGAAGGCAAGAGGTGGGTTTCTGCAACCGCCACCTCGCCACACGCGCGTGGCTCCCATAAATCTCGTCTGGCTGCGTACGCCGCCCGGTGTTGATGCCGTGCTCGTCGGGTTGTCAACGACTACGACATTGCGCGCAACGAAGACTGCTCGCTTTCCGTTGGAAACACAGGCCGAAATCGCCACAGATCAGCTGACCGCGCTACGCGGAGCTCTTAGCCAACCCGCCGGCACGCGCGCAGTGCGCGTAGCGGTTCTTCATCACCACCTCTTTCCCGTTGCAAGTCGGCGTCCGCTCGACGGAAATACAAGCGATGACGATTCCGTCGTTTACGGGCAGCCGATGCTCCTCGATTGGCTGGCGGAGAATGGATTTCAGCTAGTGCTGCACGGACATACGCACTATCCTTCGTTCCGCAGTATTCAGACACACTTTGCGGGGAATTCTCAAGTCAAGCGGGAAGCGATTCACATTGCGGCTGCAGGAACGCTAGGCGCGTCGACGCTGCAAAAGGCTGCGCCGTACCACCATTATTATTTAATCTCCGCGGCCACTGCGATTGACGGCGAACTCTCACTGAAAGTCGAGTCGCGCATCCTCGGCCACGACCGAGCATCATGGCAGTCCGAAGCAGGACTAAGTGGTTCAGTCACCCTTCTTCCTCATAAGCCATGAGTTTTGCCTGATAAGCGGTTGTTACTGATCATCATCACTGGCTTGACGATCGCCCGACAGCGGTGTAGCTCAGATGGTTAGAGCGTGGCGTCTCATAAGCGCTAGGCCACTGGTTCGAGTCCAGTCACCGCCACACTTACTCCCTCCGCCTCCTGATACCGCAGTAAGAAACGTCCCTAATGGCGGACGCATACCTACGCTACCATTCTGGCATTCCACCTTAAAAAGGAGCGCGCATGCGTCCAGCGATCCGGTCTCTTCTCGCCGTTTTAGCCGCCGGCTTCCTCCTCCTCACCGCCTGTCCGAAGAAAGAAGAAGTCGCGCAGCAGCAGCCGACTGCGACCACGACCACAGGCGAACCGGCGAGCACCACCGCATCGCCCGCCGCCGCAACCGAAAAGCTCATCTCCGTCACCAGCGCCGCGCCCGGAGGCGCTCAGAATCTCGCAGCGCCGCCGCGGGTCACGGTCGAACCAGGCAATCCGACGGACGCCGACAAGTACTACACCGCCATCCGCGCGAAGCTCAACGGCTTCCCGAAACCGACACTGCAGGAGAGCACGGTCGAGGACATGCTCGCGTACTTCGGCTATGGCGCGCTCCGCCCCAGCCTCGCCGAGCAGCTCGATCCCGCGGGGCTGATGCGCGAGGGAGTCATCCCCGGCGTCAAAGTCGGCGACATCCTCTGCACGCGCTTCTTCGCGCCGAAAATCATCAACGTCGGCGCGCCTCAGGGTGCCGGCGGCGTCCCGAAGGGCGGCTTCGGCTGGCGGAAACTCCTTCGTCTCCGCGCGCTCGACGGTTCGAAGGCGCGCACCGCCGGTCTCGACGCCTTCTACCTCCTCTTCAACGTCAATTCAGATACGCCCGTTTTTCCGAAAGGAAAGTTCGCGGGACAGATCCAGGGAATCCTGCAACCGGTCTATCGCACGAGCCACCGCGATCTCTACTTCCTCGTTTTTGAAGCGCACGACGCCAAAGTTCCGTACCGCGTGCGCGGCTACCTTGAAGCGACGTTCGACCTCGTCGGAATCGGCGAGAACACCAAATACTTCGTGCCGATCGCCTGCGCGCAATGCCACGGCTCGGTGATCGCCGAGGAGAAAGGCGCGAAGGTCAACTACCTCGACAGCGATCACTGGATCGATCGCACCGGCGACGACTTCAAAGCCGTCAAACCGGAGAGCGTGATCGTCGATGGTGCTTCCGCTTACGCCACGATTCGAAAACTCAACGAAGGGATCCGCACACAGAACGAGGCGGTCGGCGGCAAAGGAGTGTTCGCATGGCTCGCCGCGTCGAAATGGCTGGAGCTCCACGATGCAACCGGCGCCGACGCCACCCGTCACGTGCCGCCGCTGCGCCGCGGATTTGTGGCGAGGGCCGGAGACAGGAACTGGTCGGGCGGCGATGCGGTCGACGCGGAGCTGCTGCCGATGTTGAATCAGTACTGCTATCGATGCCACAGCTCCGTCGCGTATCACGTCTTTCAGAAGCAGGAAGTCTTCGATCTGAAAAGTGAGATGAGCAGCTACGTGAAGTTCAACGCCATGCCGCAGGACCGCAGGCTCGATGAAGCGACGAAGGCAAAACTCATCGATCTCCTTTCGCGTTTGAAGTAACGCAGGTAGGGAAACAGCGCTGCCGATCACTCCTTCTGTAGTTCCCCTCGTTCGACAGAAGGAGTGATCATGGCCGATCAGCCGCTCGACCTTTATGCAGTTCTCCGCGAAGAGTACGTTCGCCTTCACGGCACGCCGCCGCCCGATGAAACCGGCAGCGAC
>JAOBAU010000057.1 GCA_025463165.1 Acidobacteriota bacterium
TGCGCGAGTCCGAGCGCGTTGAGTCCGAACCAGACGCTCCCTTCGCGATCGCCGAGCAAAGACATGACGCCGGCCTCGAACGGTCCGTGCTGCACCGCCCACACGGTCCACGGTGTTTCGGCATTGCCGAATGCGACCCGTCCGCCGAATGCGCCGGCCCAGATGCGCCCTTTGCGATCTTCGGCGATGCAACGAAACGCGCCACGCGGCCACGCCGCGAACGCCGCCTGATGCCAGCCGTCGGCGCCACTCGTCCAGTGCACGGTGTTCGCGAGCGTGGCAATCCAGACGCGTCCATCGTGCGCGACGACCATCGCACCGGGACGACCAGGCAGCGGCGCGCCGGCGACGGTCTCCGTTCTCGCGCCGCTCAGCCGCACGGCGTTGCGATCGGTTCCAACCCACAGCGAGCCATCACGCGCCGCCGCCAGTGCGATCGCCGGTGCACCGACTTCGTTGTGCTGCTGCCACACGTCGCCGCTGCCAAGCGTCCAGAGCGATCCTTCGACATCAGCAATCCAGAGCCGGCCGTCGGTCGTCTCCGCCATCGCCACCGCCGCTTTGCGCGTCGGGATCAGCCGCCACGCCGCACCGTTGTTTACGTGTACGCCGGCCGGCGACGCGACATAAACACCGCCCGCCCTCCGCGCCACGATCGCCGCGATCAATCCGCGTAAAGGCGCACCGGCAACAGCCGGCACCGGCGTGATCGTCCGCCCGTCAAAGCTCGCCGCACCGTCGAGCGTCCCGATCCACATGACGCCGTCGATGTCCTGCGCCATGGCCATGACCGATGACTGCGGCAACCCTCGCCACGTCGCCTTGCTGAACATCCGAAAAGACCGCGTCGGACACCATTCCTGCGCGGCGCCCAGCGCATTCGCGAGCGCGAGCAAAGTGACAGCAAGCAGCCACACACGGCGAACTCTCCAGGGCATCAGTCCTCTTTGTGGGAATTGGGGCTGCGGAAGTTTACAGGTTTCGGCGTGTGGCGTCCTGACACTGCCCTGCCTCTGCTTCGCGATCCCGCTCGCGCTGCGCGCGCTCGCGGTAGGCGCGCGGACTCACGCCGAACTCGCGGTGGAACACGTGCGTGAAGTTGCAGGCGTCCGTGAAACCGACGTCGTAACTGATCTCACTGACTCGATCAAACGTCGTCGCCAGCAGGCGCGCCGCTTCCGACATCCGTCTTCGCAGGACCAGTTCACGGATCGAGGTCTGCGCGTGCACGCGGACGAGGTGCGTGAGACGCGAGGCGCCAAGGTTCACGGATGCGGCCAGTTCGGAAACACGAAGTCCCTTTCGCCACTCCGCATCGACGCGAGCCAAAACCGCGGTCACCCGTTGGTCCACATCCACAGGAGAGGAAAAAATGCATGCCATCCCTACCCTCACCTGCCAACAACGCGCCGGCGGGGAGGATGGACTGCCGCCCGTGCCGCCACGATGTCATTCGCGAGCGCCGTCCGTTCACTGTCGAGCAGGGCGATCTGTTCCGCGACCGAAGTGATGACGGCATCGAGCTGCGCGACCGCCTCGCCGCCACCTGCTTCGCGAAGCGCGGAAAGTCTGGCGAGACGGTCCGATTCGACGAGCGTCGCCTCTCGGCCCGCGAGGAGAGCGGTGCCTTCCTTCGCGGCATCGTCGAGCGCGGCGTCGAGATCGGCGAGGGCCGATTCGCGACGCGCGTCGGCGCCGGCAGCCGGCGCGTTGTCGAGCTCCGGGTCGCCGGTGCGCGGCACGACGAGCGGAGTTCCCTCCGGCAGAGAACCGAGATTCTCGAGATGCGGATTCGCATCGAGCAGCCGGACGACAAGCTCCGGCCGCAGCGTGACCGCCTCTCCGTAGATGCGGCGCGCCAGCGCATCGATCGTGGTTTCGCCCTGCAGGTTTGCGATGTTCATCGTCTCCTCGATTTCAGAAGGTAAAGCGGTTCAGCTCTCGCCAGGGACTCGGCAGCGCGATGTTGTTCACAAAGATCCCGCGCTGCAGATCGGTGGTCTGCACGATGTTCCCGAGCACCGTCCAGAGATCGCCCAGCGTCCGAATGCCGATTGCCGCGCTCTCAAATCGACCAAAGATCTGGTTCGAATCGGCAACGACTGTCTCCACACCGAGAAAGACGCCGACGTCGAGAATCTGCCTCTCCTCGAATCGCTGCGCGCAGATGTTGCCGCCGAACGTGCAGCGGATCGTGTCGCCGACGACGCGAACCATCCCGAGCACGGCAACGTCGCCTTCGCATTCGACCGTATTCGCGCGGATCAGGACGAGCGACGTGGCCGGCCCGACGCGCACCCACCCGAACGCGGTGAAGACCGCCGCGAAACGCTCGAAGGTCGAGACGCGCGCGGAGCTCGCGTTGCCGGTTGCCACCGCGCGATTGACCGCGTCCGTGACCGCCTGAATAGCAACTCCCGGCAGCGTGAAGACCGTGAAGGTGCGGACGGGCGGCGCCTGCACGCGGATCGCGTACACGTGACCGTTCGTCAATTGGATTCCGGCCGCTGCCTGTCCCTGACCTTCGACAGCTTTTCCCTCGGTATGAATGATGTTGTTCGTGATCTCGACCACGCCGAATGGCGGCGTCACGTAAATGGCAGCGGACGAAAACAGGTTGAAGCGTCCCTCGACTGAAAACTCAGGCGTCGCGGCCACATCGCGAACGCGATTCTCATGAATGCTGACGCGAATCGGCGAATCGACGCGGATGCCGTTCGCCGGAAAATGCAGCCGCTCCGCGCGCATCGGCAGACCGACCCGTTCGATCACGTTCGCGGCGATTTCCGCGTCGCACATCGCCGCGAGACTGATACCGAGGCAACGATCGGAATCGTCGTGCCCGAGGGCGACGTCGCGAATCTCGTTTCCTTCGATCTTCAGCTTTGAGCCGCGCGCTCGGTCGAGCAGAAACACGCCGGCGCCGGCAGCCTCTCGAATGAAATTGTGCGCGACGATCAGCCCTTCGACCGGATCGGCGGCGAGCACGCCGTGACCGCGCGTGTTCATGCAGTGATTGCCCTCGACGAGACAATCGCGAAGCACACCTGACGGCGGATTCGTGTAGAGCGCGATCGAGCTGTATGTCTGATCGGCGTGAACGAGCTCGTTCGCTCCATCGTCGAAGACGAAGCGACCGCGAACGACGTTGTTCGCGATCGTCGTTCGATCGGCGCTCGTCCCGATTCCTCCTCGCGCGGTCGTGATCTGATTTCCGTCGATGATGTTCGAGAAGCCGCTGCGCGTCGTTCCCTCCATCCGAATCCCGGAGGTCACGGCGGTGATTGCGTTCTCTCGAATGACGGCGGCGACGGAGCGGCCGACGAGGCGAATGCCGCCGTCCGTGCAGTCGATCGTGTTTCCGCGAATCTCGATGCCGATGGCGGCCAGCAATCCCGGCTGCTGCGTTTGCGGATCAGTCAGCGGTCCGATCCCGACCGGCGCGGTGATGTCGCAGTCGAGCACCTTCGTATCGCGGACGACGCGATCGAGGCCGATTCCGATTCCCTTCGCCTGTACCTGCGCCGCGCCGGCGAACTTCTGCGTCGTCTTCAGCGTGCAATGACGGACGACGACTCCGTAGAACGTGTTGCGAATGGCGATGACTGCAACCTCGGTTTGCAAACCGCCGGAGCGCGTCAGCGAAAGGTTGTCGACGACGATGTCGTTGCTGCCATCGATCAGCAGCGCGGCCGGACCGCCGCCGGTGTAAATCAGCTGGCATTCGCCGTGGCCGTTGAGCCAGAGCGACGTCGCGGCGGTGATGTGCAGCGCCGTTTCGAACGTGTAGTCGCCGGGCTTCAAACAGACCTTGCCGCCTTTCGCCGCGGTCACTTTGTCGATCGCCATCTGGATCGTCCACTTGCCCGACCGATGGTCTTCCGGGTTCACGCATGAAGCGCATTCGCAATCGCAATCGGGCGGCCAAAGGGTCCGGCAATCGCTGGCGACATTCACCGCGGCTTTGGTCCCGAGATTGTCGATGAGCGCGAGCGGCGCGTAGTGATGGATCATTCCGATCGGCGGAGCCTTGACCAGCGGGCCGGCCTGACGTGTCGCTTCGCGCGCCGCGAACGTCCAGAAGTCGCCGTGGCGCGCGGCGCCGGTGATCTCGACCGAGATGCCGCTCTCCAGCGCGATCGGTCCGCCGCTGGCGACGAGCAGATGATCGGCGTCGAGCAGGTTTTCCTGATCCCACTTCGTAATCCACGCGCGCGGATCGGGTGACGGTCCGACCGGCGTGACGGCGCGATCGATGGTGATCTCGCGCAGCGCTTCATCGACCTTCAGCACGACCGCCATCGTCCCCGGCTCTTCGCGAAGCGCGAGACGCTCGCTCAGCACTTCGATGCGATCGCCGGGCGAGAAACGGAACACCGAATCGCGGCCGGTGCGCTCGACTTTCAGAATCGATTCCGTCGCGGACACCCCTTGCCTGATCTCTTCGATACGCCCCTGGATCGGATCGCGAAAGAACTTGAATTTCGGCGGTGAAAACGAGCCGTGTACTTCGACGCGGTAGTGATGGTTCTCGACGTCGCGGAAACCGCCGGCTTGCGGCAGCACGCATGGATCGGGCTCCTGTCCCGGCGGATCGACGGACACGGTCAGTCGTGCAGGTGACGGAGGGAAGATCTTATTGAGATCGATGCCGCAATTCAATCCGCCGCGCTGCAGGATCTTCACCTGCCAGATCGTCTTTTTCCTTGTCGTTGTATCGATGCCGCGCAG
>JAOBAU010000075.1 GCA_025463165.1 Acidobacteriota bacterium
AACCGGCGCGGTAGTAGCCGTGCACGGCGTGGCGCGGCAGCGCACGCAACAGCTCGACGTCGCCGCCGCCGAGGAGGTGCCATTCGGCACTCGGCGTCGCAGCGATGATCGCCGGCAACAGCGCGCCCCCTTTGTGCCGCTTCACGCTGCCGGCGAAGGCGATCCGTTCACGAACCGCATCATTACGCACGGCAACCTCGGCGATGCCCGGCTCGATCACGAACGCTTCGAGCGTCGGCACGACGGAGCGATATGCATTGCGGAGAAATGCCGACGGAAAGATCGCGGCGCGTGCACGATTGAGCAACGCGACATTGGACAGCAGCGTGAAGTCGTGGATCACCAGGAGCAACGACGCATCATCGGGCAGCGGCGGCAAACCGTCGAACGCTCCTTCGACGATGAGGTTCCGCGCATCGAGCGATTCGCATCGCCACGCACGCGAGCCAGCCTCCAGCACTCCCGGATGAAACAGCGCGACGTCGCGCAGCTTTCGTTCCTCCGCGAGCCGCGCGTTCAGCTGCACGACCACACCGCCGAGACGAGGCCACGGCGCTGTGGTCAACACGTTGACGAGCGCCGGGCGCGGCATCGGCGAGATCGCGCCGCGCGCACGCTGCAGTCGCGAACGCCACCCTTCGCCGAATCGTTCTGCGGCCCGCATCGCGGCAGACGCCAGCCCTTCGCCGCGCGCGACGCGTGAGATCGTCCCGATCATCGTCGCCGCGCCAGCACGCGTTCGTAGACCTCTTCGATCTCGGCGGCATGCTCATCGACGCTCTTCGGTTTCGGAATCCGCGCCGACCATTCATCGAGCAACGCCGGACGCTCGATGAGGCGACGGACGATCGCTTCGAGCGCGGCCGCATCGCCATTCGGGAAGAGCTCGCCGCCGGCGCCGTCATCGAACAGCTCCGTCAGCGCGCCATCGTTCGCGGCGATCACCGGCGCACCGCAGACCATCGCTTCGCGCGCGGCGAGGCCGAACGATTCGAGCCCGACCGACGGCACCAGGAGCGCATCGAGCGACGCGAAGATCCGCGGCTTCTCTTCCTCCGCGAACGTTCCTTCGAGCGTCAGCGACGCGCCGCCGCGTGCGCGCAGCATCTCCGTGTATTCGTTCGACGCGGTCGCGTTTCCCCACGCATGCAGCGTCGCCTGCGTCGGATTGATCTCGCGAAACGCCTCGACCGCGACGTGCAAACCTTTGTGCGGCAGGATCGAGCCGACGAAGCCGAAGCGCAGCGCGCCAGCGCGCACGCGCCGTTCGGGACCGCGCACGATGTCGACGCCATACGGAAGCACGAACGCCGGCGTTTCCTTCGACAGCAATCCCGCGCGCACGTAGTCGTCACCGATGAAACGCGAGCCCATCACGTACGCATCGGCGCACGCCAGCGCCGCGCGCGCCGCGCGCCAGCGCGCCAGATGCAGCGCGCGATTCCAGAGCGGCGCGGGAGCGATCTTCGTCAGCGGCGCGCACTCCGCGCACTTCGACAGACCCGGCCCGCTGCAGCGCTGCCAGTTGCGATGAAAGAGATTCACGCGCGCGCAGAGCGACCACCAGTCCTGAATCTGATAGACGATCGGAATGCCGCGGCGCCGCGCGACGCGCGCCAGCGAAAACGAGTGGCCGGCGAGATGGTGGATGTGTACGAGCTCGGGCCGTTCCTCGTCAAGAAAGCACGCGAACGAGCGCTCGAAGCCGCGATCGCGGATGGCGTTGCGCGCGAACGGATCGCGTTGCACGAAGTTGTTCGTCACGAGCCGCACGCGCGCGCCCTCATCATCGAGCTCGACGGCCTCGTTTTGCGCGCGTGCCGGATCGGCCATCCGTCCGAAGACCGACACCTCGCGCATTTGCAGTTGGCGCCGCACGAGCCAGTACGCGTAGAGCTCCGTCCCGGCGTGCTGAAACGGCGGCCAGCCGTGAATGAGATGGACGACGCGACGCGGCGAACGCGGCGACGTCAACGGCCTGCGCGCACGCAGCGCCGCGCTGATTCGCTGACGAACCGGCGCGAGCGGATCGGCGCGCATGAACGCCGCGATCGTCGGCATATACGCGGGATGCAATCGCGACAACGTCGCCGCCGCGCTTCGCTGCAACGCCGCGCGTGATGCGCCGAAGCTGCGATGTCCGGCGTGCTCGATGAACGTCGCATCATCGGCAACGTGCAGCCATCCGCGGGCGAGCGCGCGCATGCAGAAATCGTTCTCCTCGCCGTAGCCGAGACCGAAGTGTTCCGTATCGAAGAAGCCGATGTCATCGAGGAGCGCGCGGCGGATGTAGAGGCAGACGCCGACGCCGGTCGGCAGCCGCGGATACGCGCGTTGCGAAACACGTTCGACGAGCGCAGCAAACGAAATCGCATCAAAACCGGTCGGCAGCAGATTCTCTTCGAATGCGCGCGGCACCGAGCAAAGCGTGGCGTGATTCGACAGCGGCGTCACGGTGCCGACGTCGCCCGATGACGTGCTCGCATCGAGCAGCTTCTCCAGCCAGCGCGGAGTCACGACGGTATCGCTGTTGAGCAGCACCACGTCACGCGATGAAGCGCGCATCCCAAGATTCACGCTCTCGACAAACCCGCGCCGCACGTCATTGCGCAAAATCTCGGTCGCCGGAAAGTCAGCAACGCAGCGCTCCACATCAGCATCCTGCGGACCATCAACGACGAGAATCACGCGGTGGCGAGAAAGGTCCGTATGTTGACGAATGCTCGCGAGACATCGCCGCAACTCCGCCGCCGCAAAGTAAATCGGCACGATGACGTCAACGCCATCCGGCCGCGCGTGCCGCGCCCGACCCGCACCCGCAGTCCAATCGAGTGCCTCGGCACGAAACGGGTTCACAACGGTGGATTCTACTTGCGGCGGTCACGGCCCGCGGCGCGCACACAAACCCTGGCAGAGGCTTGGCCAACCAGCGCCGCGGGCCGTGCCCGCCCGCCGGAGGCCCCCGTCGTTGGCTACAATGCGCGCCGTGAGCTCCGACGCAGTGTTCGTTCGCCGAACGGTTGCCGGCGACTCGCTGCGAGCGCTCGAAGAAGTGCGCGACCTGCGAGCGCACGCCAATCTTCTCTTCGAGCTCGTCCATCGCGACCTCACCGTTCGCTACAAACGATCCTTCTTCGGCTTTTTCTGGACGATGCTCCATCCCCTGTTGCTGATGCTCATCTTCGTCGCGGTTTTTTCAGGCCTCTTCAAGCATCAGACGCCGCACTACGAGACCTACTTTCTGTCGGCGTACATCGCGTGGAACTTCTTCTCGCAGACCACAACGAACGCCATGGCCGGACTTGCCTGGAACGGCGCGCTCATGAAACGGGTGCGTGTCCCGCGATCGATTTTCACCTTGTCGGCCGCGCTCTCCGGCCTCGTGAACCTCGCCCTCTCGCTCGCAGTTCTGTTCGTCATCATGCTCGTCGTGCGAGCGCCGCTGCATTTTTCGCTCGTCGCGCTGCCGCTCAGTTTGCTCGTCGTCGGCATCTTTACGTTTGGCGTTTCGCTCGCGCTCACCGCGGCGTCGGTGTTCTTCGCCGACGTGCGCGAGATGTATCAGGCCGGGCTCCCTGCGCTTCTTTATCTGACGCCCGCCATCTATCCGATCTCGATCGTACCGGTGCAATATCGCTGGCTCATCGAAATGAACCCGCTCACTTTCCTCGTCGAGATCGTGCGCGATCCGATCTACAACGGACGTATCCCATCGCTCCAGACCTTCGGGATTGCATTCGCCTTCGCGCTCGCCGCACTCGTCGGCGGATGGATCATTTTTCGCCGGCTCGCGCCGTGGTTCGACAGCCGCCTCTGATGGATTCGATCGAACTGCAGGGAATCAGCGTCCGCTACCGGCGGGAGAAAATCAGGAGCTTGAAAGAGCTCGTGGTACGCGGACTGGCGCGTCGCGGCGCGCCCTATTTTTACAGCCTGCGCGATATTTCGCTGACCGTGCGCAGCGGTGAATCGGTCGGCATCATCGGTCCGAACGGTGCGGGCAAATCGACGCTGTTGCGCGTCGCCGCCGGCATCGTCACGCCATCGGAAGGCGTCGCGATTGGACGCGGAAACATCGTGCCGCTCCTCGAGCTCGGCACCGGCTTCGAATCCGAGCTCTCCGGCCGCGAGAACATTCAATTCAACGGCGCGCTCCTCGGACGCTCCCGCGCGCAGATGCGCGCACAGCTCGACGACATCATCGCCTTCTCCGGACTCGAGCAGTTCATCGACGCGCCGCTGCGAACGTATTCGACCGGCATGGTGGCGCGACTCGCCTTCGCGATCGCGACCGCAGTCGATGCCGAAACGATTCTGCTCGACGAGATCCTCGCCGTCGGCGACGCGGCGTTTCGCGCGCGATGTGAGGAGCGGATCAGAACCTTCGTGCGCGAAGGACGAACGATCGTTCTCGTGTCGCACGAAACGGAAGAGGTGGTGAAACTCTGCAAGCGGACGGTCTGGCTCGCCAAAGGCGAGATCGTCGCCGACGGTCCGTCGGAAGAAATCATTTCCCGCTACGAAACGCAGCGTTGACGCGCCAGAGTTGCGCGCCGGCATCTTCGTAGACGAGCTCGAGACCGTCGGTCGGGCGATATGCGCACCTCGATTTGATGATGAGGTAGTAATCGGCGCCGATCGTGTGAAGGCGTGTCGCAAGAGTGCCGGTCTGCGCATCGAGAATTCGCGCATACGAATACGGTCCGCCCCAGTCGCCGGCCAGTGTGCCGATCGCGAACAGCTGGAGTTGCTCGCCGCCGCAGACGTAGACGTGCGCGTTGCCGGCGCGTTGCAGCGCGCGGTAGCCGGCCGTTCGTGACGCGATCTCTGCCGACTGCGTCTCCGCGGTCACGGGCGGTAAGCCGAGAATGAACAGGCGATACCCGAGGTACGCGATGCCGGGAGCCAGTGCGAGCAGCGTCACAAGCGTGGTCGCTCGCGGCAGGCGCTTCGCCATCAACACTGCTGCGATGACGCAGAAGAGCGGCAGGAACGGCAGGAGGTACCGCGTCTCCTGCGGGAGAAACGCGAAGATGACGAGGTAGACGGCGATGAGCAGCAGCACGACGCGCGCACGGATTTCGCGCAGCGCTGCGGCGATGACGACGAGCACGATGCCGATCAGCAGCGGCGTCACCGGCGGCTGTCCGTTCATCCGCGCACGAGCGAACGTCACGTCCCACACGACGCGCAGCGTGTCGAGGACCATGTGCGCGCG
>JAOBAU010000105.1 GCA_025463165.1 Acidobacteriota bacterium
GCGCGCGTTCGAGCTGCTGAAGTCGTCCGGCGCCGTCGTGCTCGAAACGGAAGGGAAGAACGCCGGCTGCTGGATCATGCGGCTCGCCGAGACCGAAGAATTCGCCGGGATGGATAACGCCGACAAAATCCTGGTGCGGTCGAACGGCACGGTCACGTATACCGGGAAAGACATCGCCTATCAGCTCTGGAAGTTCGGGCTGCTCGACACGACGTTCGGCTATCGCAGGTTCCTGACGTATGACGACGGCCATGTTCTGTGGGAGACGACGCACGGCGAGGACAATGCCCCGAACGCGCCGAAGTTCGGCGGCGCCCAACGCGTCTACAACGTGATCGACGTCCGCCAGGCGTATCTGCAGAAGGTCGTCAAAGAAGGTCTGCGACTCCTCGGCCACACACGCGAAGCCGATCGCTCGATTCACTTCTCCTACGAGATGGTCGCGCTGACGCCCGCCACCGCGAAGGCGCTCGGCATCGACATCTCGGAAGAGGATTCGAAGAAGGCCTACATCGAGATGTCGGGCCGCAAAGGTCTCGGCGTGAAAGCCGACGATCTGATGGACGCGCTCGAAGCGAAGGCGAGCGAGTCGGTCCGCACGAACGCCGCGGAGCTCGGCTTCAGCGATGAAGAAGTGACCGCACTCGGACGAACGATCTCCATCGCCGCGCTCCGCTACTTCATGCTCAAGTACGGCCGCAACAAAGTGATCGCGTTCGATTTCAACGAAGCGCTGACGTTCGAAGGCGATTCCGGTCCGTACCTGCAGTACTCGACGGTGCGCGTCGAAAACATCTTCCGCAAGATGGCCGAGCGCGGCATCGACCCGATGCTCGGCGAGCAGGCCGTCGATCGCCTCACGCTCAGCGAAGGAATCACGGATGACATGTGGGAGCTGGTGAAGCTCAGTGCCGAGATGCCGTCAGCGATCCGCCGCGCCGTCGATTCACTGGAGCTGGCCGTGATCACGCACGCATTGCTCGAGCTCGCCCAGAAGTTCAATTCGTTCTATCACAAGTACCCGATCATGAACGAGAAGGACGACGCCGAGCGCCAGCGCCGCGCCGTCTGCGCGGAAGTGTTCCGGAGAACGATGGTGGCCGCGCTCGATTTGCTCGGGATTCCGGTGCCCGCGAGGATGTAGCCGCCACGGGCGGCTGCGTTGGTTCGCACAGCGTCGGCACACGGCTTCGCGGCGGATGATGGTCAACCGACAACTACTCAGCGCCGATAGACGTCCTTGCGATCGCCGATCTTCACGACGGTGACGATGAGTACGTCGTCCTCAATCTCATAGAGGATTCGATAGTCGCCCTGAAGAATGCGGTACTTGTCGCCGCGACCGGCCAGCTTCTCCGCTCCCATCGGCCGCGGCTCATCGGCAAGCGACTGAATCCTTCGGACCATCCGCTCGCGATCGCGTTTGCCGCTGATGCTTTCGAGCTCCTTCGCCGCGCTGCGTTTGATGACGATCCTATAGCTTGCCACTGCGCCTCAAAGACATCACGACGCTCTCGAAATCGAGGACCGGCTCTTTGCGGCGCTTTTCGAATGCCTCGAGATCGGATGCGTCTTCCGTGAGACTGCGGCGGACCGCCTCGTTCACCACGTCCGAAATGGAGGCATCGAGAGCCGCCGCCTTCAGCCGCACCGCGCGGTGCAACTCAGGATCGAAGTAAATCGTGGAGCGTTTGGGCGTGCTCATCACGACATCATAACGTTCTGACGTCACGACGCCTTCCGCGCGATGATGGTCACGTGTCCATCGTCATCCTCCCCGGTCTCGACGGCACCTCGCTCCTCCTCCGCGAATTCGCCACGATCGCGGACGCGCTCGTCATCGAGTATCCACGTGATGAGGTGCTCTCTTACGACGCGCTGACTGACCATGCGATCGCGCAACTGCCGGAGCGGCCGGTGATCATCGGCGAATCGTTTGGCGGCGCGATCGCGGTGCGCGTCGCGTCGCGCGTATCGGCGCAAGCGCTCGTCCTCGTGAACGCGTTCATCCTTCCGCCGCTGCCGCGCGTGCTGGCGCGGCTGCCGATCGCTGCGCTCCTGCGCATTCAACCGCCGGAGGTGTTGCTCGCCTGGTGGCTGGACGGTTCACGTGAACGCGCGCGTCTCCATCGCGAAGCGGTGAACAGTGTGTCGCGCGAGGTGCTCGCGTCGCGCATACGAATGGCACTCTCGGTCGACGTGCGCAGGGAACTGGAGGCGACGAAGATGCCGCTGCTCGACCTTCGTTCGCGTGGCGATCGGCTTGTCGACGCCCGCAGTCGCGAGGCCGTGATCAAAGCAAGGCCGGACGCGATCACCGCCACCATCGCCGGCCCCCACGCGTTACTTTTCAGCGAACCCGCTGCCGCCTGGGACGCCATCCGCCGGTTTATTTGCTAAAATCCCCGGCGGTCACCTCGTCCAAAGGCGGACCTCACATCATGAAAAACTTCGATCTTCGGGATCTCGCGTTGCGTTCGCTCATCCTCGTTGCCGGCGGAATCTCCGCCGTGCTGTTCATCATGAAAGGTCAGGGGCAGGCGCTTCCGGCGCTCGCACTTGGCGGCACCCTCGGCGCCTGCATGATGGCCCGCTTCGGACCGGCCGAAGAATAGCGGCCGCTCAGGAAGGATGGTCGAGACGGTGAACGTTTTCGGCCTGCAGGCCTTTCGGTCCCTGCTTCACGTCGAATTCGACGCGTTCTCCTTCATTCAGCGAGCGATAGCCCGCCTGTCCCGTGATCGCCGTGTGGTGCACGAACACGTCTTCACCACTCTCCCGTTTGATGAATCCGAATCCTTTGTCGTTGTTGAACAACTTCACAGTTCCGCTTTCCGGCATTGCATGTCTACCTCCGAACCGGAAGAAATTTTTGAAATGGGCGAGCATACCAGATTAACGAAAGATTAACACCG
>JAOBAU010000123.1 GCA_025463165.1 Acidobacteriota bacterium
CAAAAGACGGTTCGCTGACCATCACGGAGCCTGCGGTCGTTCGCTAAAAGGGTCAGCAAAGTCGATGAAAGCGGTCTACAAAACGACAGGCGGAAAGGATCCGGTGAAGGACACGTCAGTCACCAGCGCTTCCGGCGACGTCATCTTCAAGCAGGGTGAGCTCGGTACCGAGATGTTCATCATCCAGGAAGGTGAAGTCCATATCGTCAAACACATCAACGAGGAGTCGCACATCCTCTCGAAGCTCGAGAAGGGCGACTTCTTCGGTGAGATGGCCATCCTCGAAAACGTCGCGCGCACCGCTGACGCGGTCGCCGCTTCCGACGTTCGCCTCCTGGCGATCAACGGTTCGCGCTTCGATGAGATGCTCCGCAAGAATCCGGAGGTCGCGGTCCGGATCATCCGCAAGTATTCGAAACGTCTCCGCGAAGCGAACGCGCTCCTCGAGCGCCTCGTCGGCCGCGAAGTCGATTCCGATCATGTTTCGCTCGATTCAACGCAGATCGCACCGCCGGAGAAAGCAACACGTCATCGGCTCGTCGACGTCGCGACCGGCACGTCGTTCTTCTTCAGCAAGGGCGACGAGACGACGATCGGCCGCGCCGATCCGGTGACCGGCATCCTTCCTGACATCGACCTGACGCCGGTCGATACCAATCGCTCCGTCTCCCGCCGCCACGCGAAGATCATCCACGCCGGCGGCGAGTACCACGTGCTCGAAGAAGTCGGAACAGTGAACGGGACGTACGTGAACGATCAGCGCATCCCAACCGGCGTGCCGGTAACGATGCACAACGGCGATCTGGTGAAGATCGGGCTGATCTCGATGAAGGCCGTGTTCGACTAGCGGGCATGAGGCATGGGGCATGAGGGATGAGTAAAGACAGCCTCTACTCATGCCTCATCACTCATACCTCATGCCCCACTACATTCTCCACACGCGGTAGAACATTACTCACGACGCACGCGCAACCGGCATAATCGTCCGTCGTGACGGCCGCGATCACTCCCGACACTCCCGTCCAATTCCTTCCGTCCGTCGGTCCCGGCCGCTCGAAGGCGCTTGCAGCCGCAGGAATCGAGACCGCGGGTGATCTCCTCTGGTTCTTCCCTTTCCGCTACGAGGATCGCCGCCACCCGACGCGCATCGCGGACCTCGGGCGCAACGTCGATTCACCCGTGGTTCTCCGCGGGCGCGTGGTTTCCGCCGGCGCTAAAGTCTCTCCTGTCAAGCGGATGCGGCTGTTCGAGGCGCTGATCGAAGACGGCACGGGCGCCGTTCGGCTGGTCTGGTTCAATCAGCCGTACCTTTCCGATCAGATCGAGCGCGGCGACAACCTCGCGATTTACGGTACGCCGCGCCTCGGGCGCAACGGTTTGCAGATCGAGAGTCCCGACTGGGAGAAGTTCGACGGCGCCGAAGAGGACGCGGGGGCGATCGTCGCGATCTACTCGAAGATCACCAACGTCCCGCCGAAAGCGCTGCGACAGATCGTCGCCGCCGCGCTCCAGGCGATTCCGTCGATCGATGATCCGCTGCCGGCCGAGCTCCGCAAGCGGCTCGGCGTCATCGGACTTGCCGAATCACTCGAGGCCATTCACCGGCCGCAGGAACTCACCGCCGACTTCGCCCGCTTCCGCTCGCCGGCGCACCTCCGAATCATCATGCAGGAGTTCTTCGTCTTTCAGCTTGCGCTGCGCGTGCGGCGCGCAACGGAGGAGATCAAAGAAAAGACTCGGCGGATTGCGATCGGCGACGAGCTGCGCGCCGAGGTGAAGCAGGTGCTGCCGTTCCGTCTCACGGGTGCACAGAAACGTGTGCTAAAGGAAATCGCCGATGATCTGCGCGCGACGAAGCCGATGTACCGGTTGCTCCAGGGAGACGTCGGAAGCGGCAAGACGATCGTCGCGCTGATCGCGGCGATGATCATGATCCGCAACGGACATCAGGTCGCGCTCCTCGCACCGACCGAGATCCTCGCCGAGCAGCACTTCCAGCGCATCCGTCAACTACTTGACCATAGCGTCGTCACCGCGAAAGCGACCGGCTCGATGGCGGCCGGCGAACGGCGGACGCTCATCGCCGGACTGCGCGACGGCTATATCCAGCTGGTCGTCGGCACGCACGCGCTGCTCGAAGATCGCATCGTCTTCAAATCGCTCGGACTGGCCATCGTCGACGAACAGCATCGCTTCGGTGTCGAGCAGCGCCAGAAGCTGTTCGCCAAAGGCGACACGCCCGACATCCTCGTCATGACCGCGACGCCGATTCCCCGCTCGCTGGCACTGGCGATGTACGGCGATCTGGAACTTTCCATCATCGATGAGCTGCCACCCGGCCGTCAGGAAATCAAGACGGCCGTACGGGCATCGTCGCAGCTCGACCGCGCCTGGAAGTTCGTCGACGAGCAGATCGACGATGGCGCGCAGGTCTACGCCGTCTATCCGATCATCGAAGAATCGGAGAAGCTGAACCTGAAGCCGCTCACCGCCGGCTTCGACGCCATCGAGAAGCGCTTCCCGAACCGGCGCATCGGCATGCTGCACGGACGGATGAGCGCTACCGAAAAAGAAGACGTCATGCAGCGCTTCAAAGCGGGACAGCTCGACATCCTCGTCAGCACGACCGTCATCGAGGTCGGCATCGACGTGCCGAACGCGTCGATCATGCTGATCATGGACGCGCATCGCTTCGGACTCTCGCAGCTTCATCAGCTGCGCGGACGCGTCGGCCGCGGCACGCGCGCGTCGTACTGCATCCTCGTCTCCGACGATGAGAAAGATCGCCTGGCTGTCTTCGCCAGAACGCGCGACGGCTTCGAAGTCGCCGAGCGCGATCTCGAGATCCGCGGTCCCGGCGAATTTCTAGGCACGCGCCAGTCGGGCGTGGCGCGCTTCCGCTTCGGCAACATCCTCCGCGATCACGATCTGATGGACAAAGCCCGCGACGTCGCCATCGAAGTGCTCGACAAAGAAGGTCCCGTCCGCGCGGAAGAGCTCGCACGAAAGATCCTCGGCGTACGCCTTCCTGCCGCCACGCGCGACTGACATCGCGCGCACATCCGCGTCCGCGGAGGTTCTGCTACACTCGCGCGTCTTTTTGCACGGTGAAATTCGATTGAGTCAAACACCCCAAATCGTCCTCAGCGGACTCCGTCCGACCGGGCGCGTCCACCTCGGCAACTACTTCGGTGCAGTGCGCAACTGGGTGCGTCTCCAGGAGACGTATCGCTGCTACTACTTCGTCGCCGACTGGCACGCGCTGACGTCGGACTACGCCGATCCTTCGCTCATCCATCAGTCGACCTTCGAAGCGGTCGCCGACTGGATCGCCGCCGGCCTCGATCCGAAAAAGTGCTCGATCTTTCTTCAGTCGGAAGTGAAGGAGCACGCCGAGCTCCACCTCCTTCTTTCCATGACGACGCCGCTGCCGTGGCTCGAGCGCGTGCCGACGTTCAAAGATCAGCAGGAGAAGCTCGAGGACAAAGACCTCAACACGTACGGCTTCCTCGGCTACCCGTTGCTGCAGACCGCCGACATCATCGTTTACCGCGCGAATTTCGTACCCGTCGGCGAAGACCAGGCGTCGCATCTCGAGCTGTCGCGCGAGATCGTCCGCCGCTTCAACAACTTCTACGGCGACGTTTTCCCGGAGCCGCAGGCGCTCTTCACCGAGTCGCCAAAAGTTCCCGGACTCGACGGCCAGAAGATGTCGAAGTCGTATCGCAACACCATCCCGCTCACCGCCAGTGCCGACGAAGTACGCGCACTGGTGATGACGATGTTCACCGACCCCAACCGCATCCGACGCAAGGATCCCGGCAATCCCGACATCTGCAATCTCTTCCAGTTCCACAAGCTCTTCTCGGATGCGGAAACGATCGAGCGCGTCGACCGCGAATGCCGCACCGCGCAGATCGGTTGCGTCGATGACAAGAAGCTGCTCGCGGAGATCATCATCGAGCAGCTTCGCCCCATCCGGGCGCGGCGCGAAGAGATCGATCGCGATCCGTCAATCGTCTGGGAGACGCTGCGCGAAGGCAACCGCGCGGCGCGCGAACGGGCGGGCGAAACGCTCGAGAGCGTTCGCAAAGCGATGAAGATCGAATATCCGGAATTGCGATGACCGAAGAAGAGAAAAGTGCGACAACGACGGTTGAGCCGGAAGTTGCGGAGACCGTGACGGACGCAGCGCCCGTAGCGCCGCTCCCCAACGCGCTCCCCGAGCCGGAGCTCGACGAATCCGCGTACAAGCTGACGCTGCCGTCGTTTCACGGACCGCTCGATCTGTTGCTGCATCTCATCCGTCAGCACAAGGTCGACATCTACGACATCCCCATTCTTCTGATTACGCAGCAGTACAACGTGTACCTTGAAGCGATGGAGGAGTTGAATCTCGAAGTAGCCGCCGACTACATCTACATGGCGGCGCTGCTCATCCACATCAAATCGAAAATGCTGTTGCCGCGCGACGAGACCGCGGAGGAAATCGAAGATCCCCGCAAAGAGCTCGTCGACCGGCTGCTCGAATATCAGCGCTTCAAGGCCGTCGCCGAAACCTTCGCCGAGCTCGACGTCGTTCGCATGGGCGTCTGGTCGCGGCCGCCGGTGAAGCTGCCGGAGAACGAAGCGCCGGAGCTCGACATGAGCGAAGTGTCGCTCTTCGATCTCATCGACGCGTTCCGCACCGCGCTCAATCGCTACCGGCAGAATCATCCGCAGTCGGTCGAGCTGCAACGGCTCACGCACAAAGTCTCAGAGAAGATGCGCGAGTTGTACGTCAAGCTCCAGGAGAAGTCGCCGATTCGCCTGCAGTGGTTTCTCGAAGGACGCGGACGCAACGAGCTGATCGCGGTCTTTCTCGGCATGCTCGAGCTCGTGCGCCTCGGCGGCATCGCGCTGCAGCAGAGCGACAACTTCGGCGAGATCCTCATCGGCCGCACCGAGCAGGTCATCGATGAAGAGACGTTCGCCATCTTCGACTCGGCGTAAGGAAAAACAATGGAAGCCAGTGAACTACGGGCCGCACTCGAGGCCATTCTTTTTGTCTCTAACGAACCGGTGAACGTCGACGATCTCGTCGAGGCGTTTTCCGATGAAGGACGAGAAGCGGTCGTCGCGCAACTGGACGAGATCAAGCGAACGCTCGATGCCAGCATCGGCGGCTTCATGCTCGAACAGACTGCCGGCGGATGGCGTTTCGCGACGCGCGCCGAGCACGACCCGATTCTCAAAAAGTACTTTTCGAAGAAAGGTGAGAACCGCCTTTCATTGGCCGCGCTCGAAACGCTGGCCATCGTTGCGTATCGCCAGCCGATCACCGCGCCGGAAGTCTCCGACATCCGCGGCGTCAACTCGACGGCCGTCATTCGCACGCTGCTCGAGCGGCGCATGATTCGCGTGGCCGGACGCAAGAACGTCGTCGGCAGTCCGTTTCTCTATCGCACCACGAAAGATTTTCTCGTCCACTTCGGACTCAACGACATTCGCGACATGCCGCGACTCGAAGAGTTCGGTGATCTGATCGGCGAGAGCATGAACGAGGATCTCGTCATGGCCATCGCGAATGCGCCGCAGACTCCGGAGTCGGAAGTGATCGCCACTGATGAGTCGGCGAGCGAAGGGGAGATCACTGCTGCCGCGATCGCCGCGCTCGATGGCGAAGAAGCGCCGCGCGCGGAAGAGAGTGGAACGCAATTGGAATCAACGACGACGGAGTCGGACGCGAACGCGGATGTTGTCGTGTACGATGATCGCGATCAACCACAACCGATGCGCGACGGCAAGGAATGATGCAGGAAGAGCGATTGCAAAAAATCATCGCCCACGCCGGTGTCGCATCACGGCGCGAAGCGGAAGCGATGATTCGGGGTGGGCGGGTCACGCTGAACGGCCGCGTGGTCACGGAGCTCGGCACGAAGGCGAACGCCGAGCGCGATCACATCAAGGTCGACGGCAAGCTCATCTCGAGCGCCGAGGAGCATCGCTACATTCTTCTCTACAAGCCGAAGGAAGTGATGACCACGGTCGAAGATCCGCAGGGTCGCCGCACCGTCATCGATCT
>JAOBAU010000150.1 GCA_025463165.1 Acidobacteriota bacterium
CGCGCAGAGTGAAACGATCGACGTCACCGCCGCGCCGCCGATCGTCGAGACGCATCGAACACAAATCGTCTCCACGATCACGCCGGAAGAGGTCCACGATTTGCCGCTCAACGGGCGAAACTACCTCGACCTCGCGCTGCTCGCGCCCGGCGTCTCGCGCACGAATACCGGTGCGAACCAGCGTTTCGCGGAAACGTCGGCAGTGCCCGGCACCGGCATCTCGGTCTCGACGCAGCGCAATCTCGCGAACTCGTTCATCGTCGACGGACTCTCCGCCAACGACGATGCCGCGGAGCTGGCCGGCACGTTCTTCAGTCAGGAAGTCATTCGCGAATTCGCGGTGGTGCGCGCCGGCGGTACCGCGGAATTCGGCCGCGCCTCGGCCGGCATCATCAACATCGCCACGCAATCGGGCACGAACGTCCTGCACGGCGACGCCTACACGTTCAATCGCGACCAGCGCTTCGATGCGGCGAATCCGCTCTCGGGAACGAAGCTGCCGCTCGATCAGAAGCAGTACGGGCTTTCCGCCGGAGGTCCGCTCGTTCGCGACCGGACGTTTTTCTTCGCGAATGCCGAGCAGCTTCGCCAGCAGGGCGGCGGCGTGATCACCATCTCTCCCGCCAGCGTGACCGCAATCAACAGTCGGCTCGATGCGATCGGCTATGCGGGGCCGCGCATCTCCACCGGCGCCTTCGATACGACGCTCGATACGACGAACGTCTTCGCACGCGGCGATCACACGAGCAGCGCATCGGATCAAGTCATGCTGCGCTTCAATTCCTATGACGTGACGAGCGACAACGCGCGCAGCACCGGCGGACTGAACGCCGTCAGCCGCGGCACGGCGCTCGAGAATCACGACCGCACGCTGGCCGGCAGCAATCTCTGGACGATCTCCGATCATGCGATCAGCGAAACGCGCGCGCAGGTGACGCGGAGCCGGCTGTCGGCGCCGCCGAACGATCTGGTCGGGCCGGCGGTGACGATCTCCGGAATTGCGAGCTTCGGCACGGCGACGAATTCGCCGACCGCTCGCGACATCGACCTCTATGAAGTCGTCCAGAACGTGACGTGGCTCGGCGGCGATCACGCGGTCAAAGGAGGAATCGACCTCCTGCAAAATCGCGTGCGAATCGGTTTTCCCGGCGCAATCCAGGGCGTCTACACGTTTCAAAATCTCGCGAACTTTCTCGCCGGCCGTTACGCGACGTATCAGCAGGCGTTCGGCGCGCCCGACACGCATCAGAACAACACGAACATCGGCGTGTTCGTGCAGGACGAATGGCATGCGACGCCGCGCGTGACGGTGAATGCCGGACTGCGTTACGACGTGCAACGCCTGCCGTCACTCGTCAAGACCGATCGCGACAACGTCTCACCGCGACTCGGCGTTTCGTGGGATGTACGCGGCAACGGCCGCGGCGTCCTGCGCGCTGCGGCCGGGATTTACTACAGTCCGATTCCGCTGCGCGCCGTCTCCAACGCCGTCCAGCGCGACGGCGTGAGCTACCGCGTCGTGCAGGTGGGACCGGCGTTCACCGGCGCGCCGGTGTTCCCGAACACCTTCGCAACGTTTCCGGCGAACGTGCTGACGAACGTGACGACGATCGATCCGAACATTCAGAACAGCCGCTCCGATCAGGCCACCATTCAATATGAGCAGCAGTTCGGCGCAACGACGTCGGCGTCGATCGGCTACGAGCACATGCGCGGCCGCGACATCATCATGTCGCGCAACGTCAACGTCCCCACCACCACCGACGCGTCCATCCCGAATCTCGGCCGTCCCGATTCACGCTTCGCGAACAACGGTCAATTTCAGTCCGCCGGCGATTCCTGGTACGACGGCCTGACGCTGGCGCTCACCAAACGGCCGGTCTCCTGGGGAAGCGTGCGCCTGTCGTACACGTACTCGAAGGGGCTCGACACGTCGGGCAATTTCTTTTTCAGTCAGCCGCAGAACGCAAACGACATCGCGGCCGAGCGCGGCCGCTCCGACAACGATCAGCGACATCGTCTGGCGATCAGCGGGACGCTGACGCCGCCGCATGCGAAGGGTTGGCTCTTCAGCTACATCTTCACGTACACGTCGGCGCTGCCGTTCAACATCCAGCTGCCGAATGATCGGAATGGCGATACGAACTTCAACGATCGTCCGGAAGGGGTCGCACGCAATGCAGGAGAGGGATTCGATTACCAGTCGCTCGATCTGCGACTGAGCCGGACGTTCGGCGTGACGCACGGGCTCTCGGTCGAAGCGATCGTCGAAGGATTCAACGTGCTGAACCGTGCGAATTACCAGGTGCCGAACAACATCATCACGTCACCGACGTTCGGGAAACCGACCGCGGTCAACGATCCGCGCCAGTTGCAACTCGGTTTGCGGCTGCTGTTCTAGGAGGGAAGGTGGTGCGCCCAGCAGGATTCGAACCTGCGACCTACAGCTCCGGAGGCTGTCGCTCTATCCAGCTGAGCTATGGGCGCGCGAAAAGAGTGCGGATTCTACGGGATCGAACAGTGAGCGGCAACCGGCGATTTCAACTCGACGCGCGGAAGAGCGCGACGAGCAGTCCGATCGCGATCAGCACGACGAAGATTCGCAGCGCGAGATTGCCGCGGCCGGACGCGGGTCGCGGCGCGGGCGCAGCGCTGGTCGTGGTCGTGGTGGCGTCGGTGGCGGTGGAGAAAGCGTCGGTGGTCGTGGCGGCGGTGTCGGTGTTCGCTGCCGATGTTGTGGCGGTAGTTGCCGATGTGGATGTGGTTGACGGCGCCGGCGCAGCGGTTGACGTTGCGGTCGCAGCTCCCGGCGCGGTTGTAATCGCCGTAATCGGCTGAGTCGACGTCGCGGTTGTGCGAGCTGACGACGGCGCGGCGGTCGCGATGCGCGGCGTGGACGTCGTCTCCGTCGTGGGCTGTGTCGTCGTCGTGGTTGTACGCGGCGCTGCGCTCGCCACGCGCGGCACGGACGTCGTCGCCGTAGTCGGCTGAGTCGACGTTGCAGTTGTGCGAGATGGCGACGGCGCTGCGCTCGCGCGCGGTTGCGATGTACGCGGCGCGGCGCTCGCAACCCGTGGTGTGGATGTCGTCGCCGTAGTCGGCTGAGTCGACGTCGTGGTCGTGCGCGGTGCTGACGGCGCGGCGCTCGCGCGCGGTTGCGACGTGCGCGGCGTTGCGCTCGCGACGCGCGGTGCGGACGTCGTCGCCACACTAGGCTGAGTCGACGTTGCGGCTGGACGCCCTGAGGTGCTCGCGTGCGACCGCGTCGAACGCGACGACGTGCGTGGCGCAGACGTCGCGACGCTGGAGGCCGGCGTTGTCGCGGTTACCCGCGCATGCGCGGACGATCGCGTCGTCGACCGATGCGCGCGCGTCTTCGGCTGCGCCACCTTCGGCTCCGCCTCCGCAACCGTCGCCGACGGCGCGCGCCGCGGTCGTGTCGTGATCGCCGGCGCCGTCGCGGGCGTCGTCTCCACCATCATCGTTCGCGGTCGCGCGCTGCCGCTCGTCACATGAATCCCGATTCGCGCCAGCCGCTTCGACGCTTCGCGCGTCACGATCGACCGCAGCTCGTGCGTCGGATAGAGCGTCTGTCCGCCGATCCGCAGCGGTGCCGGCGCGCCGTACCGACGCGCGATCTCCATCAGCGCGCCATTCTCTTCACCGTAGAACGCGCCGGTGCGATTCGTCTGCGCGAAATCCCACACCTGCTCGAGATCGCGATCGACCGCCAGCACATCCTGCGCGGCGTCGCGCTCCCCTCCCGACACATATCCCGAGATCGAAGCACGCGCAGCGCCGAGCGCATCCTTGAACGCGTCGTAATCATTTCGCTCCGCCGCCTGCTGCACGATGCGCAGCGCGGTTGAAAGTCCCGGCGGCGCGGACACGACGGCCACCGGCGCCGCAACTTCCACGCGCGGCGGCGGTGCGACCGTTCCCTGTGCACACTCGGGCGGCACGGACGCCGTACTGTTGGTCAACACCCTGACCTTCGGCCGGAGCTGCGCGTCGCCCGCTGCAGCGGAAAGCAACGCGAAAACACCGATGGCGACGGCGACCACTCGCCTGCGGCTGTCTGACATGATTCGGCGGCGCATCTTACATCGTCGCCTGTACGTCCTGAGGCAGGTGCTTCTTCATCAGTTTGATCAGATCGTCCACCGCCAGCGGCTTCGCCACATAGTCGTCCACCTTGAAGTAGCTCAACGCCTCGGCGCGGTACTTCCGGTCGGTGTACAGCCCGGTCATGATGATCGCCTTCGCACGCGCGGTCGACGGATCCTCCTTCAACAAACGGCACATTTCGCGGCCGTCGAGCTTGGGCATGAACGCATCGGAGAGAATCAGATCGGGGTTGTATTCGCGCGCCAGCGCCAGCCCTTCCTGCCCGTTCGCGCCGGCGATGAATCCATAGCCCATCGTCGTCACGACCGTCTTCACGATCAGCTGAATGTTCTCGTCGTCTTCGACGAGCAGGATCAGCGGCCGCCGCAGCTCGGCCGGATCGGGACTGCCGTGCAGCGCGACGTTGCGCTTCGAGCCGATCATCTTTCGCTCGAACAGCGACGACGGCGCATCGACCCAGAACCGCTCCTTGTAGATCGACGGCGCGCGGCAGAAACAGTTCCCGCAGTGCGCGCAGACGAGCGTCTGATCGCGCCCGAGACACGTGCACCATTCCGCGCGCGCCGCGTCGAACATCTGATTGCAGGTGAAGCAGCAGACGTCGTACGAGTCGCTCGCCGATCGCACCTGATGCTGATGATCGGGCTGCGCGACCGCGAGATCGACGTCGGGAAAATCGGGCTCTTCGCCGTTCGGATCATCGAGCAGTTGCGACAGCGGAATGTCGTTGTCGTCGTGCTCATCGTGCTCATTGACCGCTCGCCGATGCAGCTCGTGCAGGTCTTCCTGCTGCGGCAAGCCGGCCACGCCTTCGAGATGGCGCTGCAGCAGATTGATGAGGTCCGTGATCGCGACCGGCTTCGACAGGTAATCGTCAATGTGGAAACGCTTGAGCGCTTCGCTCTTGTATTTCGTGTCGGTGTAAAGCCCGGTCATGACGACCATCTTGATGTCGGCGCCGCCCGGTTCCTCGCGCAGGATGCGGCACATTTCGCGGCCGTCGAGTTTCGGCATGAAGGCGTCGGAGAGGATCAGGTTCGGGCGATAGCGGCGCGCGACGCTGAGACCGTCCTGACCGTTCGCCGCGCCGACGAAACCGTAGCCGAGGTTTGCGCAGACGCGCTGGACGATCACCTGGATGTCTTCGTCGTCCTCGACCAGCTCGACGAGTGGACGGCGGACTTCTTCCGGCTCCGCGTTCGGGACGATGTCGCCCTCCTGCCGGCGCAGCTCCGCGCTCTTTCGCTCGAACAGCTTCGGCGGCGCCTGCACCCAGAACTTCTCTTTGTACGATGGCGGTGCCTTGCAGAAACAGGTCAGGCAGTTCGTGCAGACGAGCGTTCGTTCTTTCGTCAGACAGCTGCACCAGTCGGCGTCGGCGGCGTCGAACGTGATGCGGCAGTTGGAGCAGACGACCGAGTAGCCATCGTCATTGCTGACGTTATTGACGACCGATGGCGTAACCGGTTCGACGACCGCGGGCCGCGACGCACCGCGCGACACCGGCGCCGGCGTGTCGATCGTCTTCGCGAGACGCGCCGGCATCGTCTGCAGCGCGAGGAGCGCGCTCGGATCGGCCATCGCTTCCTGCGCGACGCGAATGACGAGATCGAGATCGTACGGCCGCATGATGAACTGCGCGTGGCGGACGGCCGGCACCGCGGACGGATTTCGTCCCGTCAGCAGCAACGGCATGTTCGGACTGTGCTCGCTCACAGCTTTGTAGACGCGATCGAAATCGGGCAGCTCGCAGTCGAGGAAGAAGGCGTCGGGACGGAAGCGGAAGATCTCGTCGACGGCATCGATCCAGCGCTCGACGACCTGCACTTCAATGCCGCGATGCCGCAGTTTCGGCACGATCGTTTCCGCGGTGCCGCGACGTTTTTCGAGAAGGAGAATGCGCGGCTTCCGCGCTGCTCTCCGTTTCGGCGCGAGCGGCGGTGCGGCTGCCGCCGCGCGACGCGTGGCGGTGGTGTTGCCGGCGACCTTCTTCGTTTTGAGATTGACCGATGATGGCGAGACATCCGCGGCCGGCTTGCGGAACCAGCCGGTGATCGTGCTGAAGATGCCACGCGGTTTGCGTGCGACCTGCGTCCGTTGCGGATATGGTCGCGGAGCCGCGGCGGGCGGCGGCGGTGGAACAGCCGCACTCCGCTCTTCGCGCTCGCGCGCAAGCTGCTTCTCCAGCTCCTCGGCGGCAACGCGTTGCTCGTTCAGCTGCCGCTCGAGGTCCTGGCGCTCGCGCGTCCGTTCGGCGTCGGCATCGCGCGCAGCTTCCGCGATGCGCGCGGCGATCTGCGCCTCCGCTTCATCGCGCGCGGCATTGACCGCGGCGCGCTGTTCGTGGAGGAGCCGCTCCATCGCTTCGCGCTCGCGCTGCGCCGCTTCCGCCGAAGCGCGTTCCTGTTCGAGCTGGCGCTGAAGCGCTTCCCGCTCGCTCTTCTCGGCGGCGAGCTTCTCGGCGATGACGCGCTCGGCGTGCGCGCGTTCTTCGGCCAGCTGTCGTTCACGTTCGGCGGCGGCGCGCTCGGCGTCTTCGCGTGCGCGCGCTTCCATCGCAACCCGTTCTTCAGCGAGTCTCGCGGCTGCGATTCGTCCGGCCTCTTCGATGCGCGCTTCGGTCGCGGCGCGTTCTTCTTCGAGTCGGCGCTGCAGCGCTTCACGTTCGCGCTTCTCGGCCGCGAGCTTCTCCGCCGCGAGGCGCTCGGCTTCTTCGCGCACACGCGCTTCCGCGTCCGCACGTTCCCTGGCGAGCTTCGCCTCGGTCGCTGCCCGTTCTTCTTCGAGGCGGCGCTGCAACGCTTCGCGTTCGCGCTTCTCTGCCGCGAGTTTCTCCGCCGCGACGCGCTCCGCTTCTGCACGATCTTTGGCGGCTTTCACTTCCGTCGCCACGCGCTCCTCTTCGAGGCGCTGCGATGCTTCGCGCTCGCGCTTCTCTGCCGCGAGTTTCTCTGCCGCGACCCGCTCGGCTTCCGCACGCTCGTTGGCGGCTTTCGCTTCCGTCGCCGCGCGCTCTTCTTCCACTCGGCGCTGCTGCGCTTCGCGCTCGCGCTTTTCGGCCGCCAGTTTCTCTGCCGCGACCCGCTCGGCTTCCGCACGCTCTTTGGCGGCTTTCGCTTCCGTCACCGCGCGCTCTTCTTCCAGTCGGCGCTGCTGCGCTTCGCGTTCGCGCTTCTCCCCCGCCGCCTTTTCCCTGGCGGCCTTCGCTTCCGCTTTTGCGGCCTTCGATCGTTTCTCCTCCGCGGCGCGTTCCTCCTCCGCCCGCAGCTGCGTGGCGGCGGAACGCTCGCTGTCGAACGCCACCACATTGCCGGCCGCCTCGCCGATGGGAAACACACTCGCGGGCTGCAGCACGGCGGCACGATTTCCAACCGACAGCCGCACGATCGCGCCGAGGATCACGGACGCGATCGCGCACGCGGCAAGATGAACGGGCGTGGCATTGAAGGCGAAGAAGAGCGCGGCGGCCGAGAGGACCATCGCGATCGCGATCCCTTCCCATTCCGCGCGCCATCCGGCCAGCGCGGTGGCGACGGCGAAGATGCCGACGACGACCGGCAGCGACAACTCAGGGAACAGCCAGCCGATACCGATCGCGAGCACGACCAGATCGATGGTGATGCCGTAACGGAGCAGCTGCTTCTTCCGGGAAGGGGTCATGTCATTCGAGTGCTGCCGCGGGCGCGCCCGCGGCGTTCGCCATCTCATCGATCATCGCCGAGTAATGCGCGACCTCCGTCGTCACCTCGATGAACGGCAGCGCGCAGGCCAGTTCTTTTCTCGCATCGTAATAAGCGCCGGTCTCGAAGAGCGAGACCGCTTTGTAATAACGAAGGTCTTCCTCGCCGCGATGCAATTCGCCGAGGCGCTCGAATGCATATCGCGCACGGTCGTACGCACCGATGCCATAGAAACCGGTCGCGACCTGCGCGAGCGTTTCGCGCGACACGCCGGGCGTCCCGAGAAAACGTTCATAGATCGCGGCGGCCGAAGCGACGTCGCCGCGCGCGGCGAGCTCCTCTGCCTGTTGCAATGACGCGCTGCCGTTAACGTTCGCAACGGGAGCCGGAGCCGGCAACGGCGTCGCTTCAACAACAGGCTCAGGAGCCGGCGGCGGAGGAATCACTTTCGCCGTCACCGCCGGCAGCGGCACCGAGGTGTCTTCGTGCGTGACCGGCAGCGGCGCCGGCGCGAGCACCGGCGGCAGCGCCTGACGCGCGAGCGAATTGTTGACGGGAAGTTGTCCCGGCGCGAGGCGCGTCGCGAGCTCGGGAAACGTCGCCGTATCGGGAGCGAGCTCGAGCAGCGCGAACCGCGGCTCGACGCGTTCCGACGCCGCGATCCGGACAATCGCCTCGAGCGCGTCGGCCTCGCGATTCGTTCGTGCATACGCGAGCGCCAGATAGACGAGCGCCGTTTCATAGCGATCGAGCAGCACGGCGCTGACCGTGTTCGAGCCGAACTCCGTCTGCGCATCGGCGAGGTAGCTGTCCGCGGCCGCGCTCAGATCGGGAATGGCCTGCTCGAATTGGCCGGCGCGAAACGCGGTCCGTCCGCGCACGAAGAGATCATCGCCGGCGGCAGCCGCCAGATTGCCGGCCACGAGCAAACCCGCGAGGGCCGCGAACGCGATGGCTTTACGCATCGAAAAACTCCTGTTGTACCGGACTGCCCGAACCCGTCGGAAGCGCGGCGGCCGCGCCCGTTTCGCGGTCCTCTTCAAGTTTCGGGCCGGGGGCGGAAGCTGGTCCATATTTGGCAGCAGGACTCTCGCGGTGAACGAGACTCTGCTTGCATTTTTTCGCAGTCGCCCGGAAGTCTTTCCCTTTCGGCGGAACATCGACCTCGAAGCGTTTCTCCTCGACGTATTCGAAGAGCCGGCGGCGACGTTGCCGCTCCCCGCGAAAATCTTTCTCGTCGATGAGCTGCAGCCGCAAAGCTACGGCTTTCCGGTGATGAAGTCGCCGGCGCTCGACGATCTCGAAGCGAAGCTCGAGCGCTGGATGGATGAGGAGATCGCGGCGCGGCTGAGCGGTGCGGGCGCGACGAAGTCGAAGGCTGACGAGCACTTCCGCGCCTATCGCGCCACGATCGTGAAGATCGCGCAGAACGCGCTTCATTCGAGCATCCTCGCTGATTATCACGCCGTCTTCTGGCTCGTGCACTCACAAACCGCGGCAAAACTCTTTACCGGCGCGCCGCGGCGGATCGTCAGCACGGCCGGCGGCACCGCCCGGCAGCAGGCCGATTCGATGAAATACCTCCTCTTCGCGCGCTGGGCGGAAGGCATTCGTGACGCACTGCCGGAGATCGCCGGCGCCGGCGTCGCCCAGGGAAGCGGCGCGAACGAGCGCACTTTTCGCCTCATCCGTCTGCTCACCGACAACGCGCTCGTCATCACCGAGGACTTCATCAGCAATGACATGCGCGAGCTGCGAACGTATTTCGCCGGCTCGCTGCGCCGCGACTTCGGCGCATTCAAGAAGTGGTATGACGAGCTGCAGGCGCGCGCCGCGCAACTGATGTCTGCCGATCGTACGTTCCGCCGCGCCATCACCCACCTCGGTTACCCCGACAGCGCGCCGGGACTCGTCGCCATCCTCGACCGCCGCGTCCAGCAACTCGTCTTCGATCACGACAACGCGAAGCCGTCCGCCGATCAGCAGTTCTGTGAATCGCTTTCAAAACGGCTGCTCGAATATCTGATCGTCTATCACCTTCGCCGCGGCATCACCTGGATGAAGACGACGCCGGAGGGCGACAACGTTTCCGACGATCGCAGCACGCCGCTGCTCTATTCACGCGCAATTCGTCCGATGAACTTCGGACGGCGCGGCATCGTCGAGCCGATCGTCTATCGATACGGTCTCGTCTACGACATCACGTCGTTCACGCAGACGCTCGGCGAGATCGCGCGCGGCGGAAAAGAAGGCGAGCATTCGTCGTACCGGCAGATGCTCGATTTTCAGCGCGAGCTCGCCGCGATCACCCGGCGCCACGGCCTGCAGTTCGAAAAGTTCCTCGGCGACGGCGCGTTCTATACGTCACGTCGCGCGACGCGCACCATTCAGGCGGCGCTCGAGATTCAGCAGTTCTACGCGACCATGCGCGCGAACGGATTCGCATTCAATAAAGGAATGCGTATCGCGCTGAATTACGGCTATTACCGGCTGCTGCCGATGCAGGTCTCGACCGACGGCAGCGAGATCATGGAGTTCTACGGCCCCGGCATCGTCGAGCTGTCGCGGCTCACCACCGGCAAGGCGACGAAAGAGATCGAAGACATCCAGCATCTCCTCCTCTCGCACGGCTACGACCAGATGGACGTCTACAAATTCTTCGCGCCGCTGGCGCGCGGCGCGGGCAGCGACAAAAGCGCCGAGGAGCGCGAGTTCTACGCGTTCGTCAATGAGAACGGACATCTCGTCAATGAAGGAATCGTCGTCTCGATCCCGTTCCTCAAAGAGCTGTCGCAGGAGCTGATCGAAGACGGACAGCGGCTTTACCGGCTGCGCGCGAAGTGGGGAAACTACATCGGCATCTCATCGTCGTCGGAGAGTGCGAGCTACGTTGCCGCGCGGATTCTCGGCGCGGTATCGCTGAAAGGAATCGGCAGCGTCGAAGTCGCAGAGGTCGTACGGCTGACGGCCGACGACGCGGAGATATCGCTGATCGAAGATGAGCGTCCGCTGCTGCAGCTCCTGCAGCAGGAACGCAATCGCAGCACCGCGCGAATTGCGGAGAGCGAGACGGAAGGGACGACAGGCGGATCATCCGATCTGGTGGTTTGCGAGTCGCACATGCAGCGCAGCGGACCGCCGGTGATTCTCGTCGGCGAATGGGATCCGGTCGCGGAAGAAGTGCGCCGTCCGATTCAGCTCGATGGAACGGATGCGGAACGCTATGGACTGGAAGTGCCGCTGACGGTGGAGGTGGTCGAGTCGCAGAGCAACGCGTACCAGAATCTTTATCGGAAACTGAGCCGGCTCGAGACGCTGCCGAATTTTTCCGTGCAGGCGATTCGGCAGAACGCGAACTTCAGCGGCTTCATCATCGGCGGCGATGCCGTCGAGCGGCTGTAACTGTTCAGGCTCCGGCGCCCGCGCGCGATCTCCGCATCCACGCCATCACCTCGGTGATTTTCGGGACGTCGATCTGCCGGTCGACGAACTCCCAAACCGCGAGCACTTCCTCGCGATCGCGCGGTCTCGCCGGCGCGTAGCGGCGGACGTCGGGATCGGAAAGCGCGAACCGCGCGCGCGCCTGCCAGCGCGATGCTTCGACCGGATCCTCGGCGAAACGCTGCACCGCTTTCATCACCATCGCAACCTCTTCATCGCTCGCGGTCGTCGGCACCGGCGAGTTGACGGAGCCGCGCGAGATGGCGCGGCGATCGGGCTCGAGCTCGTGCGCGGAGCGAAGGATCTCGATCGCGCGCGCGAGCCGGTCGGCGTGCTCGGTGACGCGCAGTCCGCTGATGAAGAACGGCCGGCTGTCCCCTTCCTTCTCGCGCGCGACGCTCGTCCAGACGACGCGTGCACGCATCGCGAACGACTGCGCCGCGTTGAGCAGCGCGAACGAGAGCCGCGCTTCATCGCCGGGCAGCAGCTCTTCGTTGTGCCGAATGCGAAAGCCGGTCGAAGAGAGTTGCACGATGGAAAAGCGAACGTTGCCGAAGACGCCATCGATCTGACGCCGCGGGATGTAACGCGGCGCGGCGCGCGTGTCGGCCGGCTCTTCGAGCGGCTCGTTATGCACTTCGATTGCCGGCGCTTCGAAGCGCACCGGTTCGGGAATCGGTTCGGGCTCCGGCTCGCGTTCCGGCTCCGGCGGCGCGATGAAGGCCGGCGCTGGCGCGACTTCAGTCCGCTCGCGCGGCTGCTCGACCACGACGCGCGCCGGAGCGGCTTCACCAGCCTCGGCGCGATAAGCAGCGATCAACCCTTCGCGGAAGAACGATTCGAGTTGCGCGAGCGGAATGCGCATCTCGCCGTCGCGTACGTGACAGAGCAGCCGGCCGGAGTCGGTCAGTGCGTCGATGACGCCGGTGTCGAGTCCGAATGTGCGGCTGACTTCCTCGCGAGTGAGCGAGCGCATGTATCCATCGTCCGTGCCAGCGCTGTGCCGTTATCGAGTGTGCGGAAACGGCAACACCGTCGCGTCGCCTTCGTCTGTTTTTTCAGCCGATTGCTCGGTTGCCATCGTCGCGGTCGCGGTGATCAGCTCAGCGAGCACCGAAATGTCGAACGGCTTGCGAACGATCGAATGGACGATCCGTCCGTCGAGCCGGACGATAGCGCTCGATTCCGCGACGGCGGTGATGACGATGACCGCCGGCCGATCGCCAACCGCGCAATGCCTGCCGATGAACTCGACGATCTCGTAGCCGTTGACGTTCGGCATCATCAGGTCGATGACGCAGACCGCATAGCGGGTGCGGCGGATCTTTTCGATCGCTTCCGCGCCATCCGATGCGGTGTCGACCGGGAACCCCGCGCGCTCGACGATACGGGCGACGAGCACACGAATCGCGCGATCGTCATCCACCACCAGCACACGGGGCTTCTCGGACATACGTTACGGCGCATGCAATCGCGCTGCCGCGCTCATGCGTTTCGTCGCAATAACCATGCGACGCCGGCGGCCGCGATGACGCCGGCCGTCGCCGCTCGCAGCAGAGAGCGCTTCACTCGCGTCTCCCGCGGGAACTGGCCGGCGATCGCCGATTCGTTCGGCGACGTGAAGAGATTCGACTCGCCGCGATCGCGCTTTCCGCTCAGCTGCTGGCGAATCATCCGCCGGTTTTGCAGCATGTACGCGTCGACCGCACGCGGACTGATCCGCTGCGCGACCGACAGCAGTTTGCCGACCGCGCCGACGTAGACGTCGCGCCGCGGATGCTCGCTCGCCTGCACGATCGCCTTCGCTACCGCCTCAGGCGGATAGATGACGGAGATCGGATGCGGCCGGACGCCGAGCCGCGAGCGGCCCCATGTATAGAACGGCGTGTTGATCGCCGACGGCATGATGACGACGACGTCGACGCCGCTCCGCTCCGCTCGCAACTCCATTCGCAGCGCTTCACTGAACGATTTCACCGCCGCTTTCGACGCCGAGTAGGTCGAGAGCAGCGGCACGGCGCGATCGGCCACTGCCGAGGCGACGTTGATGAGCGTGCCGCGCCGGCGATGACGGAAGTGCGGGAGCACCGCGCGCGTGGCGTAGAGCACGCCGAGGAGGTTGACGTCGATCACGCGTGCGATGGTGGAGGGCTCGGCGAAGGCGAACGGCGTCCATTCGGCGACCGCGGCGTTGTTGATCCAGACGTCGATCTGTCCGAACGCGGCGATCGCTTCGCGCACGACGCGCTCGCACTCTTCGTAGCGCGAGACGTCGGTCTCGACGATGAGCGGCGTGCCGCCGGCTTCCGCGACTTCGCGCGCGACCGTCGACAATGCGTCGCGGCCGCGGCTGGCGAGGACGATCGAATCGCCGCGCCGTGCGAAGGCGAGCGCAGTGGCGTGGCCGATGCCGCTCGAAGCTCCGGTGATGACGATGACCATCGCTCTCGAAGCAGGCATGACGGATGCCAGTGAGAAGCCGGTGCTGAGTGCTGAGTGCTGAGTCGGGGAAGCGGATGGCTGCGCCTGAGGGACTTGTATACGAACGTTCGTTCCTTTCCTTCGCGGAGGAGAGTGAGTTGCTTGCCGCGATCTCCTTGCTGGCGTTCCAGGAAGTGCGGATGCATGGCGTGGTCGCGAAGCGGACGGTCGTGCATTACGGCTGGGATTACGACTATGAAGGATGGGCGATTCATCCGACGGAGCCGATCCCGCCGTTTCTTGCGCCGCTTGTTGCGCATTGCGCCGCGGCTGCCGGCGTTGAGCCGGCGCGGCTCGAACAGTTGATGATCGCGCGCTATCCGCCGGGAGCGGCGATCGGCTGGCATCGCGACGCGCCGATGTTTGGCTCCCCCGTCATCGGCGTTTCGCTCGGCGCCGCATGCGTGATGCGTTTCCGTCGCGGCAAAGTACGCGCGTGGGAAACCTTCAATCAACTGCTCGAACCGCGCTCGCTCTACATCCTCGCTGGTCCGGCGCGGGTCTCGTGGCAGCACTCGATTCCGCGAACGCCGGAGCTCCGCTACTCGATCACATTTCGCACGCTGCGCCGCTGACGTTCGTACGGTTACGTACGGCGCAGGCGTTCGCGTTCAGGCACCGTATTTCGTGCAGCTGGCGAAACGGCTCAGTTGGCTCGTGACATGCAATGTTCGCCGCCGATCGCGAAAGGAGCGAGTGGTTGTGAATCAGCCCGACGGCCCGCTTCGTCAGTCGCCAGCGATGGCGACGCTTCGTTGCGTAAGCCGCAAACGAATCATTCCCTTTTTCCTTCTGCTCCTGGCAGCCTGTCCGAGCGATCGGCTGGGCCAGCGAGCGATGAAAGGATCGCCGCGCGATCTCCCGCCGGCAATGCCGGCACTGCCGCCGCCCGCGCTCACCGTCATTACTGAATTACGCGGCCCCGAATCGGTGCTGTACGACCCGGCGCAGGACGTCTACTACATCAGCAATCTCAATGGCGGTCTGCTGAACGCCGACAACAACGGCTTCATTACGCGCGTCAACGCCCAAACGCTCGCCGTCGAGCTGGAATGGATTGCCGGCGGCCGCAACGGCGTAACGCTCGATGCGCCGAAAGGGATGGCGCTCGTTGGCGACTCGCTCTATGTCAGCGACATCGCCGGCGTTCGTAAATTCGATCGACGCAACGGCAGCGCGCAGGGAATCATCACGCTCCCCGGCGCAACGCTCATCAACGATCTGACGACCGACGGGACGAACGTCTACGCGTCCGATACCGGTCTTCGCACCGGTCCCGGCAGAACCTTCATCGATGCCGGAACCGATTCCATCTGGAAAATTCACGACGACCGCGCGGAGAAAATTGCCAGCGGTCACGAGCTCGGACATCCGAACGGACTTGATTTCATCGACGGCAGGCTGCGCGTCGTGACGTTCGGCGGCGAAGAGGTTTACTCGCTCGACAACGGCAGGCGCGGTCACGAAGTTTCGCTCCCGGCCGGAGAGCTCGACGGAATCACCCGCGCCGCGAACGGCGACCTGCTCGTTTCCAGCTGGGCCGGTCACGAGGTTTTCCGCGGTCCGGAAAAAGGTCCGTTTACGCCCATTCTCGCCGGCCTCAATGCGCCGGCCGATCTCGGCTACGACACGAAACGCCATCGCCTGCTCGTGCCGCACAGCGGCTCGAACCTCGTCACCATTCATTCCGTTCCGTAGGAGGAGTTTTTGCGACGTCTCACCGTGACCCTGTTGCTGCTTGTACTCGCCGCGTCGTGCAAGACGCAGCGCGAGGATTCGCAGGCGCCCGGCGCATCCAAAGGCTCCGGCGAAGCGAAGGCGATGATGCCGGCCTTCACGACGACGGCGAATGAAGACGGACAGTGGCTGTCGGTACAGAAGGACTACGCGAACACCCGCTTCAGCGGCCTCAAAGAAATCAACCTTTCCAACGTCGACAAACTGAAAGCGGCAACAACCTTTTCCACAGGCTTCACGACCGGACATGAAGCGACGCCGCTTGTCGTCGGCGACACGATGTATCTCGTCACGCCGTTCCCCAACGTCCTTTATGCGCTCGATCTCAAACAGCCCGGCGGCGCGACAAAATGGGTTTATCAGCCGAAGCCCGATCCCGCAGCGCAGGGCGTGGCGTGTTGCGATGTCGTCAATCGCGGCGAGGCGTATGCCGACGGCAAAGTAATCATCAACACGCTCGACAATCACACCATCGCCGTCAGCGCCGCCACCGGCGAGGAAATCTGGAACACGAAGCTCGGCGACATCAACCGCGGCGAAACGATCACGATGGCGCCGTTCGTCGTAAAGGACAAAGTGCTCGTCGGCAACAGCGGCGGCGAGATGGGCGTGCGCGGCTGGATCACCGCGCTCGACGTCAACACGGGAAAGATCGTCTGGCGCGCCTACAGCACCGGCCCCGATTCCGACGTGCTGATCGGCCCGCAATTCAAACCGTTCTATCCGATGGACCAGGGCAAAGACCTCGGCGTCAAGACCTGGCCGTCCGAGGCGTGGAAAACTGGCGGCGGCACCGTCTGGGGCTGGATCTCTTATGACCCTGAAACGAACATGATCTTTTACGGCACCGGCAATCCCGGTCCCTGGAATGCCGATCAGCGTCCCGGCGACAACAAATGGTCGTGCACGCTCTTCGCGCGCGACGCCGACACCGGTCAGGCGCGCTGGGCATATCAGATCGGACCGCACGACATTTATGACTACGACGGCATTAACGAGTCGATCCTGCTCGATCTGCAATTCAACGGGAAATTGCGCAAAGTCCTGGTCCGTCCGGAGCGCGACGGCTACGTCTATCTGATCGACCGGACCAATGGCGAGGTGCTTTACGCGAATCCGTATGGCTATGTGAATTCGACAGCGGGCGTCGATCTGAAAACCGGCCGGCAGATCCCGGTCGCGACGAAAGCAACCGCGGTCGGCAAAGTCGTCCGCGATATCTGTCCCGCCGCGCCGGGAACGAAGGACTGGCAGCCGTCCGCATTCTCGCCGCAGACCGGCCTCGTTTACATCACGCATCAGAACCTCTGTATGGATTTCGAAGGGGTCGAGGCGAACTACATCGCCGGGACGCCGTTTGTCGGCGCCAATGTCAAGATGTATCCCGGCCCCGGCGGTCATCGCGGCGAAGTGACCGCGTGGAATCCGGTCACAGGAAAACCGGTCTGGAAAATCAAAGAGCGTTTTCCCGTCTGGAGCGGCGCGCTGGCGACGGCCGGCGATCTCGTTTTCTACGGCACGATGGACGGCTGGGCGAAAGCGCTTGACGCGAAGACGGGCGCCGAGGTGTGGAAATTCAAGGTCGGGAGCGGGATCATCGCGCCGCCGATGACGTATCGCGGTCCGGACGGGCGGCAGTACGTCGCATTTCTCTCCGGGGTCGGCGGCTGGGCGGGGGCGGTCGTTTCGGCAAATCTCGACACACGCGACGCCACCGCCGCGCTCGGATTCGCGGCGGCGATGACCGATTTGAAGAAAGCGACGACAAAGGGAGGGATGCTGTATGTCTTCTCGCTTTAGTGTTGTCGCCGCGTTGCTTCTCACGGCGACGTCTATTTTCGCCGCCGAGCCCGCGCCGCTCCGCGTCTGCTCCGACCCGAACAATCTCCCCTTCTCCAACAGCCGCGGCGAAGGCTTCGAAAACCGGATCGCGCAGTTAATCGCCCAGGACCTCGGCACGAAGGTCTCCTATTACTGGTGGGCGCAGCGACGCGGTTTCGTCCGCAATACGCTGAACGCCGGGAAATGCGACGTCATCATCGGCATTCCCGGCAGCTTCGAACTGGCGACGCCGACGCGCCCCTATTACCGCTCGAGCTACGTCTTCGTCACGCGCCGCGACCGTAAGATCGGCGTCACGTCGTTCGACGATCCGCGGCTGCACAAGTTGAAAATCGGAGTCCAGATGATCGGCGACGACTACGCGAGCTCGCCGCCCGCGCACGCACTCGCCAATCGCGGCATGACCGCGAACATCACCGGCTACATGGTCTACGGCAATTACGCGGATGAGAATCCGCCGCGGCGGATCGTCGATGCCGTCGCGAATGGTGAGGTCGACGTCAGTGCGGTCTGGGGACCGACCGCCGGCTATTTCATTCGTAAAAGCCGCGTGCCGCTCGTCGCTCGTCCGGTCGAGCCGCAATTCGACCTCCCCTTCCTTCCTTTCGTTTTTGACATTTCGATGGGCGTCCGCCGCGGCGACACCGCACTCAAAGATCGTCTTGACGCCATCATTGAGAAGCGCCGCAAAGAAATCGACGCCATTCTGCGCGATTACGGCGTGCCGCGACTCGACGTCGCCGATGCGAGGTCATCATCATGAGAGCGCGCAATCTCGTTGTGCTGGCCATCGCCGCATTCCTCATGCTTACCTCGTGTGAACGCGAAGAGCGGCGGTTTCGTGAAATGCCTTCCGCGGCGGGACGCCGCAATACGGAACGGCTGGTCACCCTCGTTCCCGGCCCGTATACGCCGGACGTTCGGGTGCGCAATCCTTACGAGCACAATGCGTTCGCGATCTCCGAGGGGAAGCGGCTTTTCAGCTGGTACAACTGTGTCGGCTGTCATGCGAACGGCGGCGGCGGAATGGGACCGCCGCTGATGGATGAGCGGTGGATTTACGGGAGCGATCCCGAGAACATTTTTGCCACGATCGTCGAAGGGCGGCCGAACGGGATGCCGTCGTTCCGCGGCAAGATCCCCGAGTATCAGGTTTGGCAGATCGTCGCGTTCGTGCAGTCGCTGAGCGGCAACGTCCCCAAAGACGCCGCCAACGGCCGTAATGACGACATGCAGGTCCACAAGCAGGAACAGTCGCAGCCCGACCTGATTCCGGAACGGCAGCCGGCCACACACCCATGATGCTGCTCGCCGCATTTCTCGCAGGGAGCGGAATTCAGTCCGCGCTCGAGCC
>JAOBAU010000167.1 GCA_025463165.1 Acidobacteriota bacterium
CCGATACCGCGCGCGGACATGAGTTGATCGAGATCGGCAATCATTCAAAAAAATGGCCGGCGAAGCGCCGGCCACCACACTTCTCACGAATCGGGTTTAGAGGTTCTTGTCGATGAACGCCTGGAGCTGCGCTTTCGGCATTGCACCGATGGCGCGGTCGACGAGCTTGCCATCCTTGAACATCATCAGCGTCGGAATCGACGTCACGCCGAAGCGGGTCGCGACCTGCGGGTTGTCATCAACATTGATCTTCGCGATCACGGCCTTCCCCTCGTACGACGGGGCGAGCTCTTCAACGATCGGACCGATGATCCGGCAGGGGCCGCACCACGGCGCCCAGAAGTCGACGAGCGCCGGCTTTCCCGAGTTGATGACCTGGTCGAAGTTCGAATCGGTTGCCTGCTGGACTGAAACTGAATCTGCCATTCCTGATCTCCTGTCGGCGTACTCAATGTTTGCCCTCGCATACGTTATTCCAGTCGGAATTTCGTCCGGCCACGAAGGCTTCGAATGTATGCTTTGAATCTGAACGTGTCTCGCAAACGGATCGTGTTGCTGCTGGTTTTCATCGCGCTCTTCGCGCTGGAGCCGGTTCTCCACACGCATCCGCTCACGTTCGCTGACGCCGGCGGACTCGCCGCTCCCGCTCCCTGCGCCGCCTGCGCCAGCCAGACCGTTCGCATCACCCCTCCCGCTCCTTCCCTCGCTGCACCACAGACGATCGCCTACACGCTGACCGCTTGCGTCATCGGAACGACTGCCGTTTCCGCGCCGTCTTCCACCCCCTCGCGCGCTCCTCCCGCGGTCTGACGTTCGCTTCGCGTTTCGAACGACAGCAGCCTCGTGGAGGACTTCGTCATGGCCATTGGTCATCGTTTGCTGTGTATCCCCATACTCATAACACTCACCGCATTCCCGGCGTTCGCACAGCAGGCGCCGCCGGCCGATCCGAAGATCGACCAGCTCGAGAAGAAACTCGATGAGTTGCTCCGCCAGGCCGCGGAGATCCGTCAGCAGCTCGACTCGATGAAAGGTGCGCAGCCGGAGACGGTTCCCGATCTGACGAAAATCGACGTCCCCGCGGCGGCGACCGCCGCGACCTCGACCGAAACCCCGGCCAAAGAGACGCCGCCGCCCGCGCTCACCGATGTGCAGACAGTCGAGAACGTCTCGAATCCGGGCGCTTCGAAAGTCTTCAATCCCGACATCTCCGTGATCGGCAACTTCTTCGGCAAAGCCGGCCAGCGCAACAGCATCGAGTACGGCGAAGAACGTCCGGCGATGCAGCTCGAAGAAGCAGAGGTCGCGTTCGAAGCGTTCGTCGATCCGTACGCGAAAGCGAAGTTCTTCCTCGCCGCCGGTCCGAACGGACTCGAAGTCGAAGAGGGTTACGCGAACTTCGTCGCGCTGCCGAAAGACTTCACCGCGAAAGTCGGCAAGATGAAAGCGACGTTCGGCAAAGCCAACACGTGGCACACGCACGTGCGGCCGTGGGTCGATCAGCCGCTCGTCATCCACAACTTCTTCGGCGACGAACAGCTCGCCGACAACGGCATCTCGGTCAGCCGCGACATCGCCAATCCGTTCAACGTCTTCATCGAAGCGACCGGCGAAGTCTTCAGCGGCAGCGCCGGCGGGATCTTCGAGCGCGTCAGCGACAACGATCTCTTTTACAACGGACACCTCAAGCTGTTCCGCGAGTTGAACGAGAACCAGAACGTGGAGCTCGGCACGAGCTACGCGCGCGGCACGCTCGGCAATGCGGGCTCGAGCAGTTACGGCGGCATCGACGTCACGTATCGCTGGAAGCCGCTGCAGCAGGGACTCTATCGCGGCTTCATCGGACGTTTCGAAGCGATGGTCAACGACAACCCGCTGGCGACGAACAACCTCAAAGGCTTCTATGCATCGGGCGATTACCAGCTGGGACAGCGCTGGTTCGCCGGCGCGCGCATCGATGCCGCCGATCGTCTCACCGACGGCGCGACGGCGAAGGATCGCGGCCTCTCCGCGACGCTCACGTTCTGGCCGTCGGAGTTCAGCCAGCTCCGCGGACAACTGCGCCGCACGAAGTACGGCTCGCTCGACAAACCGGTGAATGAGCTGCTGTTCCAGCTGCAGTTCGCAATCGGCGCGCACGGCGCGCACACGTTCTAGTCACGCAACATCAGGAGACCAACATCATGAAACGGATATTCATCATCGGCGCGCTCGCTTCGCTGCTCATCGGCGCGAATGCGCAGGCGGCCGAGAAACTGAAAGTCGTTACGTCAATCCAGGACTTCGCATCGCTCACGAAAGAGGTCGGCGGCGATCGCGTCGACGTCATGTCGATCGCGAAGGGCTATCAGGATCCGCACTTCGTCGAACCGAAGCCGAGCTATCTGCTGCTCCTTCGCAACGCCGATCTCCTCGAAGTGGTCGGCCTCGAGCTCGAGATCGGCTGGCTGCCGCCGCTGCTCGATCAGAGCCGCAACAATCGCATCCGTCCCGGCCAGCCCGGCTATCTCGATCTCTCGAACGGCGTCACGATTCTCGACAAGCCGTCGAACGTGAACCGTTCGATGGGCGACGTGCATCCGCTCGGGAATCCGCACTACTGGCTCGATCCGGTGAACGCGGTTCGCATCGCCATCCAGATCCAGCAGAAGCTCTCGCAGCTTCGCCCCGCCGACGCGCCGTACTTCGCGCAGCGGCTGAACGATTTCAAGATCCGCATCAACGAAGCGAACAAGCGCTGGCTGGCGACGATGGCGCCGTTCCGCGGCGCGAAGGTCGTCACGTATCACAACTCCTGGCCGAACTTCGCGAAGTACTTCGGCCTCGACGTCGTCGGCTACGTCGAGCCGAAGCCGGGCGTGCCGCCGTCGCCGTCGCATACGTTCGACCTCATTCAGATGATGAAGGCGAACAAAGTGAAAGCGATCCTGATGGAGCCGTACTTCGACGCGAAGACGCCGCAGTCGATCGCCGAACGGACCGATTCAACGCTCGTGGTCATGTATCCGTCCGTTGGCGGCGCGAAGAGCGGCACCGACGATTACATCTCGCTGTTTGATCTCAATCTCTCGAATCTCGTAAAGGCACTTCGTAAATGAGCGATCTCGTTTCCTTTCTCGCGTGGCCGTTTCTGGCCGGTCTGATCCTGACCGGCATTCACGCCTACCTCGGCGTGCACGTCGTCGAGCGCGGCGTGATCTTCGTCGATCTTTCTCTCGCGCAGATCGCGGCGCTCGGCACCACGATGGCGTATCTCGCAGGGAACGATCTGCACAGCACCGTGACCTACTTCTGGTCGCTCGGCTTCACCATCGTCGGTGCCGCGATTTTCGCCATGACGCGCGTGCATCGCGAGACGCGCATTCCGCAGGAAGCGATCATCGGCATCGTCTACGCCGTCTCCGCGGCCGCCGCGATTCTCGCGATGAGCAAGGCGCCGGAAGGAACCGAGCATCTCAAAGACATGCTGGTCGGCAACATATTGACCGTTTCGCCGAAGACCGTCATCACGACCGCCGTGCTCTACGCTCTGGTCGGACTCTTTCACTTCATCTTCCGCCGCCGCTTCCTCGCCATCTCGGTCGGCGCGCACACGAACCAGGCGGAGAGCATCCCGAACGTGAAGTTCTGGGACTTTCTCTTCTACACGTCGTTCGGCTTCGTGGTGACGTCGTCGGTCTCGATCGCCGGCGTCCTGCTCGTCTTCTCGTATCTGATCGTGCCGTCGGTCGCGGCCATGCTCTTCTCGCACTCGATCGGCAAGCGGCTCGCGATCGGCTGGACGATGGGCGGCATCGTCAGCGCCGCCGGCATCCTCGCGTCGTTCCGTCTCGATCTGCCGACCGGCGCGACGATCGTCTGCACGTTCGGCGTTGCTCTGGTCGTGCTCGCTCTCGTCCGGATCTTCGTGAAAGGACCGGGATCGGCGCCGGCCTAGACAGTATTGGCACGCCGCCTGCCACTCTCATCCGTCAGATGCCCGAAAGACGGAGCAACACAAGCACCCAACCTCGCGAGCGGCGGTCGTTCCCGCGACCGCCGCTCTGGCTCAATCTCCTGCTGCTGATCATCGCGGCGGGGACGTTCGCGTACGCGAGCTATCACCGGCGCATCGTTCAGGAAAAGTTCCAGATCGTCTTTCGCCACAGCGACAACTCCCCTGCCGAGCTGAACCGGATTCGCGACGAGCTGTCGTCGATGGACGTGACGAAGCAGCAACTCGCGCACGAGCTCGACGGGCGAATGCAATACCTCGACAGTCTGAAGGGCGAGCAGTTCTACATCTCCATCGACACCCGGCGAAAGAAGATGCAGTTCCGCCTCGGGCGCGAAGTCGTACGCGAAGCGGACGTGCAGATCGGCGAAGCGAAAACGATCTCGTCGAAGAGCGGCAAACAGTGGACGTTCGTCCCGCTCAAAGGCGGCTTCAACGTCACCGGCAAGCAGGTCGGCATGTCGTGGCTCGTGCCGGAATGGGTTTACGCCATGCGCGGCGAACCGGCGCCGGAGTCGCGGCCGACGATCACGAACGGCCTCGGACGCTACGTCATCACGCTGCCCGACAACTACGTCATTCACTCCGCGCCGGCGGCTGACAGTCCGCTGCAGGGACCGAAGCCCGGCTCATTCATGGTGCGCGAAGAAGACCTCGCCGCCATCTGGCCGCGCATCACTACCGGAACGCGCGTCTACATTTTCTAAGGAGACTCAATGCGCCGCTGGATCGGATTTCTTGGCTCATGGGCGCTGCTCGTACTGGCGCTCGGACTGGCGTCGTTCGCGATCGCCGGTGAAGCGATCAACGCGCGCGAAAACCGGCGACTCGATCGCTTCGCCGTCGTCGATCAGCTGATCGCGGAGCGTACCGGCAACAAGGCCGAACAACTTCGGCAGAGCGCCGAGCAACGGCAGGCCGAGCTCGCACAGCTGCAGAACAAAGTGGCGGGCGTCGCGAAGCAGACCGACGACGTGCCGGATACGGGGCAAACGATCATCGTCTCGACCGCGGAGAACAAGGTGTACGTTCGCCG
>JAOBAU010000063.1 GCA_025463165.1 Acidobacteriota bacterium
ATCGATCGCGTTCCGGCGGAGGTGGCGAAATGAAACGCGCCATCGCCACGCTCCTCCTGTTCGTCGCCACGTCGCTTTTCGCGGAACAGAAAACGCCTCCGCCGCCGGCCGCCCCGCGTGCGACGGAGTGGCCGAAGATCACGGAGCGAAAGCTCGACAACGGACTGACGGTCGTCCTCGTGCCGTTGCACAACGTGCCGAAAGTCACCGCGCTGCTGACGTTCATGAGCGGCAACGGCTTCGCGTATCGAGAGCATCCCGGCATCGCGCAGCTCGCCGCACGCGTGGCAACGGAAGGAACCGCCACACGCTCCAGCCGTCAGGTGCGCGAAGCATTGCGCGCGATCGGCGGCTCGCTCAACGCGGCGTCGGACGCCGACGCGACGACGTTCGATGCGACGTCACTCTCCGAATTCACGCCGCGCCTGTTCGATCTGCTCGCCGACGTCGCGCGCCGCCCGTCGTTCCCGAAGAGCGAAGTCGATCTCGCGAAAACTAACCTCGCCTCGGAGATCGCCGAGCAGCGCTCATCGCCCGACTTTCTCGTCGACGAGCGGATGCGCAAAGTCCTCTTCGGCGCGCATCCCTACTCGTTCGTCACCGCCGAGCCGGACGCGATCGCGAAACTGACGCGCGAACAGCTGCAGTCATTCGCCGCGACGCGCTACGTGCCGAATGATGCGCACCTGATCGTCGTCGGCGACATCGACCTCGATCGCACGCTTACAGAAGTGAAGAAAGCGTTCGGCGACTGGAAGAAAGTCGAGCGGACCGCCGATACCTCGACGCCGTTCGCGAAGCGCGACAAGCGGCAGATCTCGTTCGTCGATCGCAGGGGCTCCGTGCAGTCGATCGTCCGCATCGCCGCGCTCGCACCGTCGCGCAAAAGCGCCGACTATCTCTCGCTCCGCGTCGCCTCCACGATCCTGGGAGGCGCGTTCTACTCCCGACTCAATCGCAACATCCGCGAAGCGAAAGGCTACAGCTACTCGCCGTACAGCGCCGCCGAACTGCAAAAGCGCGCCGGCACGTTCTTCGCGGAATCAGCGGTACGCAATGAAGTGACCGGCTCGACGATCCTCGAGATGCTCTACGAGCTCGATCGAATGCGCATCGAGGCGGTGACCGACGAAGAGCTGACCTCTGCGAAGCGCTACACGATCGGCTCAACGGAGGTCGAGCTCGAAACGCAGGGCGGCCTCGCCAACCGCATCTCGACGATCTACACCTACGACCTGCCGCACGATTTCCTGGAAACCTTCCGCGGCAAAGTCGACGCGCTAACAGCCGCCGACATCCGCAAAGCCGCCGCCAAATACTTCGACACCTATCGCGCCGCCATCGTCATCGTAGGCGACTGGGCAAAAGTGAAGGAGCAGGTCGAACCGTTCGGTGACGTAACGCTCGTGAAGTAGTTAAGTTGGGGGTCAGCGGCGCCGCGTGCGCAGCCAGCGGCGCGTCACCGCGACCAGCACCGATCCATAGCAGAGGAAAATCACCGCGGCGGAGGCGAGGGCGATGGGGCCGCCGTGCATGGCGACGAGTGCAATACCGAAGATGATCGCCGGCAGGAAGATCAGCCAGAGGATCACTTCTGGTAGACCATGTCATTCTTCAGATGGCGCAGCTTGAATTGCGTCGACAGCGAGATCAGCGACTCGCTGTGACCGAGCAGCAGGTAGCCGCCTTCGAGCAACCGGTTGTAGAAGTTGTTGACGACGACGCGCTTTGACTGATCGTCGAAATAGATGATCACGTTGCGGCAGAAAACGATGTCGAGATTGCCGAGCAGCGAGACCCGCGCTTCGTCGTAAAGATTCAGCCTGCCGAACTGCACGCGGTTGCGCACTTCGTCCTTCACGCGCCAGGAACCGTCTGTATCGCGATTGAAATACTTCTCGCGCAGCTCCGGCGTCGTGGCGCGGAACGCACTCTCGCGATACTGCCCTTTGCGCGCTTTCGAAAGAACCTGCTGATTGATGTCGCTCGCGAAAATCTCGAACGTGGCGTGGTTGTAATGCCCCGCCTCCGACAACAACATCGCGATCGAATACGGCTCCTCGCCCGACGAACAGCCGGCCGACCAGATGCGAATCTTTTTCAGCGATTTCTTCGCCAGAATATCCGGAACGATCTCCTCGATGAACGCGGTCAGCTGTGCCGGCTCGCGGAAGAAATACGTTTCGTTCGTCGTGACGAGATCGTAGATGTGATCGAACTCCGCATCGGCGCGCGGGTCGTATTGCAAAAAGTAAAAGTACTTCTGGAACGACTCGAAATTCAGCTCGCGTGCGCGCGGCGAAAGCCGCTTTTGCAGCAGGTATTTGGTCGTGTCACTGAAGTACATTCCCGTGCGCTTGTAAATCTGGTCCCGCAGCTGCCGGAACACATCGTCCGGCAGATCGAGATGATGATTCAGCGACAGGTTGAACGTGCTCATAGTGCCAGGGATGAGGCATGAGCAACGAGGCATGAGTCGCTCGCGCGACCGCCGACCTCATACCTCATACCCCATGCCTCATGCCTTTTCACTCATCGCGGCGAGAATCGCGGCGATCACTACCTCTCTCCTGCTGTCTGCAGTTCGCCACGCCTGTTCGAGCAGATCGCGGTAGAGCTGCTTGTGCTTCACGAAGACCTCAGAGACATCGTCGAGAATGGCGGGGTTCTCGAGCGCGCGGAACAGATGCGGGAATGACGAGCGGTCGGCGATTTTGTCGAGAGCGAGCACGGCCGACTGCTGCACGTAGGTATCGGAGTCTTCGAGCGCTTTGTGCAGCGCTTCGAGCGCGTAACGGTCGCCGCGATTTCCGAGCGACGTCGCGGCGGCGGCGCGAATGCGCCAGTCTTCATCATCGAGCGACTGGCAGATCCGTTCGAACACGTCGTTGCCCGGGATGCGCGCAAGTGCGAGCAACGCCGCGCGCTGAATCTCGAGATCGCTCTCGCCGAGGCAGCTGAAGAGGATGTCTTTGACAGCCGACTCCTCCGATTTGCCGAGCGCCTCGATGACGGCGATGCGGACCGGCGGCAGGTCGTGCTGCAGATGGCGCATCAGCGGCTGGATGCCGTCGTGATGGCGATACTCGCCGAGCGCCTGCGCGGCCGCCGTGCGAATCCAGATGTCGGTATCTTCCAGCGACGCGATGAGCGGCTCCAGACCTTTCTCCGGCCGCAGCCGGACGATCGCATTGATCGCCGCGAGCCGCACCGCGGTCGATTCATCGGCGAGCGAAAGCACGAGCTGATCGGCGAAACGTTCCTCGCCGAATTTCCCCATCAGCGAGATCGCTTTCTGGCGAATGACGTCGTCGCTGTCCTTCGACGCGAGCAGCAGTTCGTCGTGATAGCCCTCGCCCTGAATGTTGACGAAGACCGAGAGCGAATTGAGCTTCATCGGCACCGACTTCGCCTGCAGCATCCTTCGGATCTTGGCCAGCACTTCCTGCTTGACCTCGGGGTACGCACCGACGAGCGCGGAGATCGCATTCACCGCCGCCTGCTGCGACGCAACGTCCTGATCGTCGAGCTTCGCGAGCAGGTAATCGATGGACGACGGATCGAGGATCTCGCCGAGCGTCTCAATGGCCAGCCGGCGAATCATCGGATTGTGATGATCGAGGAACGGGAGAATGCTCGGAATCGAATCGGCCGTCGCGACGACGTTGATGACGCGCAGCAGCAGCGCCACGATCTCGTCTTCATCGGCATTGCGCAGCGTGTCGAGAATGGCCGGCACGGCGCCGATACCGAAGTCGATCAATCCCTGCGCCGCGACTTCAGCCGTCTCCGGCTGCTCGAGATACTGCATCAGCACCGGCAGCGCGCGCTCATCGCCGGACCAGCCGAGGAACTTGAGGATGAAGTTCTTGACCTCGCGCTTCGGCGTCGCGTGCAGATGCTCGACGAGCGGCGGAATCTTCGACGCCGGAAATGCTTCGCGGAACTTGCGCTGAATCAGCAGGCGCTCCGACTGTTCGACGATGCGCGGCTTGCTCGCTTCGGCGATCCGCACGAGCGCGCGCAACGCGGTCAGATTCAGCTTCTCTTCGTCGGCGATGATCTTCAACAGGAACGCGACCGTGCCGACGTCGGCGATCTTGCCGACCGCTTCGAGCACCGGCTTGCGCAGCGATTTCTCGGCGTAGAGCGGCAGGATGGCCGGCAGCGCGGAACGGTCGCCGATCTCGCCAAGCGCTTCGACGACGTGAAACTTCAGCCAGAGATCGTCGCGCTGCAGCGCGCGCATCAGGTGCGGCAGCGCTCCGGCATCGCGATATTTTCCGAGCGACGAAACGATCGACGACGCCACGTTGATGTCGGGCTCAGTCGCGAGCAACTTCAGCAACACATCGTATGAATGATCGTTGCGAAGATCGCCGAGCAGATTGACGAGCGAGAGCCGGACGTCGACGTCTTCCTCGTTCTGCAGCCGCGCCACGATCGGCTCGATGGCCGGCTCGCCGATGCGGATCAGCGCTTCCGTCGCGGAGTTGCGCTTGCCGGCGTTCTCCGGGTCGGCGAGCGAGTTGATGAGACCTGTCACGACCTCGGTACGTGCATCGCGCACGAATCCGTCGACGATCGTCTTGCGGACGCGCCAGTCCTTGTCGCCGAGGAGCTCGAACATCAGCGCGTAATCGCGCTCATCGTCGAGCGCGTGCGACACGAGATAGGCGGCTTTCTGTCGTGCGTCGGGATCGCTCGATCGGGCCTGCTGAATCAGTTGCGGGTCTGCACTCATCGTTTCCCTTGCCGGGACGTCACTGCGCGGCGGCCCGCTGCAACTCCTCGCGCTTCATGTTCACGAACTGCTGGAGCGTTTCATTGAAGATCTCGGTGTCCTGGCGGACGCGGAACGGCACGCGCGATTCGTAGTACTGGCGTCCCTCTTCGATCTCGTCTTTCAGGACGTCGAAGAAGTTGTTCTCGCGGATTCCGCGCTCAACTTTCCCCGCGTTGTAGATGACGATGTCGGAGAGGATCAGCCGTGCGAGGCGGCGCGCTTCGTCGTACTCGCGCGGCTCGATCGCAATCTCGGTCGTCGCTCCAACCTGCGGAAAGAGCTTGCGGATGATCGAGCGGAACTCTTTCTCCGGAATCTGTTCTTCGATGTATTCGTCGGCGCCGTAGAGGTTCGTCGGATTGGCGCGGAAGCGATTGGCGCGGAAGAGCGCGCCGATGAGGATCACGCGCGTGTTCGTCAGCGTCGGATCGGCTTTGATCTCTTCCGATACTTCGACGCCGAGCTTCCCTTTCAGATAGACGTTGACGATGACGAGCTCCGCGCGCGTTTTGCGGACGAAGTCGAGCGTCGGATCGCCGGTCTCGAAATATTCGACGGTGAAGCCGAGGCGGCGGAGATGCTCGCCGAGAAACTGGCGGAAGGGACGCGGCTCATCGGCGACGGCGGCAATGCGCTGCGGGCTTTGCTTCGGTGTGGCTGCCGGTTCGACCGACGGCTGTGCCGCCGGCGAAGCGCCCGCGGCCACACTTGTCGGCTTGAGCACCATCTGGTTGCCGCACGACGGGCATGCGACGCGGACGGCGCGCGTGAGCGGCAGCTCCAGCGCTGCGCGAAACTTCGAGCCACATTGCTTACAGGTTAGTTCCATAGGAAGGAGCTCGGGCGTCGAGTAGCTTGTCCAAATCGACGAGGATCGTCAACGCATTTGCGTGACGGAAGACGCCGCGGATGGCGTCGCGCTGTTCGCTGGTGTGCACGACGGGGTGCGGTTCGATGGTGGCGCGCTCGATTTTGACGACGCGCGAAACGTGATCGACCTCGAAGCCGAGCGTCTCGCCCGCGTACTCGACGACGACGATGCGCGCGTCGACGTTCTCTTCATCAGCAGGCGGATGACGCAGGCGGCGGCGGACGTCCATCACGGTGACGATCGTGCCACGCAACGAGATGATGCCGACGATCGCGGCGTCGGCGTTCGGGATTCGGGTGACGGGACGCGGCGTGACGATCTCCACGATCCGTTCGATCTCGACCGCGTATTGCTCGCCTGCGATTCGGAACGCGAGCAGCTCGAGGATCTCGCCGTCGGCAACCTCGGTGGCGGTGAAGTCGAGCTCTCTTCTTCGGCCGGCTTCTTCTTTGAATTTCGAGAGCTTGTCGGATGGAACAGAGTCCTGAGTCCTGAGTCCTGAGTCCTGAGTGCTCGACGACGCGGGTTCAGGACTGAGGACTGAGGACTGAGGACTGAGTGGCTCCGCCTGCGGAGCGTCCGCGATCGGCTCCTCGCCCATCACTTTCTTTTTGATCTTCTTCCGGATCTTGACCAGATCAACCATGCGGCTGTTCCATCCGGTGCTCGCGGGCGGCGGAGAGAATTCGCGTCGGATCGATGCTCTCCGCATCTTCGCCGAAGGCATCCAGCAACGCCGTTGTCGCGAGCGTGTTGATCAGTCGCGGAATGCCGCCGCTCAGTGCGTGCATCTCCGCCATCGCCTCGGCGCTGAACGGATTGCGCTTCCCGCCGGCGACGCGGATTCGGTGCTCGACGTACCGGCAGGTCTCCTCGGCGGACAAAGGACCGAGAGCATAGCGCATCCCGATCCGCTGCCGGAGCGGCGCATACGCCTGCCGGTCGAGCCGCACATCGAGCTCCGGCTGCCCGATCAGAATCACCGACAGCAGGTTCTGATCGTCGAGCTGAAAGTTCGTCAGCAGGCGGATTTCATCGAACGTCGCCTTCGTCGGAATCAGCTGCGCTTCATCGATGATCAGCACCGGCTCGCGCCCTTCTTCGTACAGCGCGTAAAGCTTCGTATGGATCTGATCGAGCAGCTCGTTGCGAAAGCGCGCCGGCTCGATGCCGAGGTTCGTGGCAAAGGCGCGAAGAAGCTGTGTGGGTGAAAGACGCGGATTGATGAGCAGCACGACCGGACGCGCGTCGCCGATGCGATCGATCAGTGCGCGCGACAACGTCGTCTTGCCGGAGCCGATGTCGCCGACGAGCAGCGCCAGCTCTTTTTCATCGACCGCGTACTCGAGTCGCGCCAGCGCTTCACGGTGCTGATCGGACTCGAACAGGAATGATGGATCGGGCGTCTTGCCGAATGGTTTGCTCGTCAGACCGAAATGTTCTTCGAACATGCGCGTCAGTTCACCGCATGCGCCCGCGCTTCACGCGCGCGGCCTCCGAAATGATCGATGAGCGAGCCGACGTCGACGACGAGCACGATCTCACCCTCGCCGACTTCCGTCGCACCGGCGATGCCGGGGATCGTCTTCAGCCGCTCGCCGATCGACTTGATGACGACTTCCTGCTGGCGCACGAGCGCGTCGACGAGAATGCCGGCCATCTTTTCACCGCTGCGCGTGACGACGACGAACCACTTCGTGTCGGGGCCGTGATCGCGTCCGTCTTCGAGATTGAACGCGTCGGCGAGCCGGAGCAGCGGCAGCGTGAAATCGCGCAGCGTGAAGACTTCCTTCCGCTCCACGGTGCGGATGTGTTTCGAGTAGATGCGCAGCGATTCTTCGACCGACGTAAGCGGAATCGCGAAGTGCTCGCCGCCCGCCTCGACGACCAGCGCCTGAATGATCGCCAGCGTGATCGGCAGCATGATCCGGAACGTCGTGCCCTGACCGATCGTCGACGTGACGTCGATCGTGCCCTTCAACTCCTGAATGTTTTTCTTCACGACGTCGAGGCCGACGCCGCGTCCGGAGATTTCGCTGACCGCGGTGGCCGTCGAGAAACCAGGCGTGAACATCAGCTCGAGCGCGCGCTGCTGATCGACGACTTCCTTGTCGCCGACGAGCCCGCGTTTCACCGCCACCTGGCGAATCATTTCCGGATCGATGCCGCGTCCGTCGTCGGTGACGTCGAGCACGACCGAGTTCCCCTGCTGATACGCGAGCAGCGTGACGCGGCCGGCGACCGGCTTGCCGGCGGCGGCGCGCTCATCCGCCGATTCGATCCCGTGATCGATGGCGTTGCGGATGATGTGCATCAGCGGATCGGTCAGCTCCTCGACCATCATCTTGTCGAGCTCCGTGTCTTCGCCGCGCAGCACGAGCTCGAGTTCTTTGCCGAGCTCGCGCGCGATCTTGCGCACCGTACGCGAGAGCTTCGAGTAGATCTGGCCGACCGGCACCATGCGCGTTTCGATGACCGACTTCTGCAGCTCGTTGAGCTTGCGATCGAGGTTGCGCGAGATTTTCGTCAGCTCGTGCGCGAGCATTCGCGATGCCTGCGCTTCGACGGAACGCGTCAACGCTTCCAGCTGCGTCTTCTCGACGATCAGCTCGCCGACGATGTTCATGACGTGATCGAGCTTGCCGATGTCGACGCGCACCGTCTGCGAGACCGATCGGAGCGACACTTCTTCTTCGACCGCCGCTTCCGGCATCGGCGCGACGTCGTTCGCTGCAGGCGCGCCGCCCGATCCGGAAGGTTCGACTCTGCGCAGCGTGACGACTTTCGCTTCCGGCGCGAGCATCGCCGCCGCCGCGTCGTTCAACGTCGAGCCGTAGAGCAGGCGGAAGGCGATGCCGCTGCCGCCGCTGGCGTCGAGCGCGGGCAGCGTCGAGATGACTTCGCCCGCTTCGTTGAGCGCACTCGTCAGCGCGCGCAGCTTCTCGTCGAAATCGGAGAAGTCGAACGTCTGCTCGATGGAGAGGATGTACTTTCCGGCGCGAACGTTTTCGAGCAGGCGATGCTCTTCATATTCGGTGAGCGATTTTTTCGTCTGCTCGTCGAGCGTCAGATCGGCGAACGGATCGTCGGCTTTCTTCTGTGTCTGCGCGCTGATGGTTTGATGGATGCGACGCGTCAGCCCGGTGATGTCGATCAGCGCGCCGAGCGACGGATCGTTGATGGCGATGACGAGCCGGTTCAGCGAATCGATCGCGTCGTAGAGAAGGTCGATGAGCTCGCGATTGATCTCGATCTTCCCCATCCGGAGGCGATCTAGCATGTCCTCGAGGTTGTGCGAAAGCTCGGAGATCTCGGCGAACCCGAGCATCCCGGCGAGACCCTTGAGCGAGTGCACCTCGCGAAAGATCTTGTTGACGACCTCAGGGCGAACGTTCTTCCCCTGCGACTCAAACTCGACCAGATCGCGCGAGAGCGTGTCGAGCAACTCCTCCGCCTCGCTGGTGAACTCCTCGCGGGCGCGATCGTCTTCTCGAGTCATCGCGCCAATTGTAAGTGGAGGAACGGGGACTACCGGAGGAACTCTATTCGGTCGTCAGAATCTCGGTGACTTTCGCGTCATATGCGCTGAAGCGAACCGTCAGGCCGCTCTTCTGATAAATCCAGTCGCGAAAGACGCTCGTGCCGACGTGCGTCTCCTGCTCGTCGTCCGGCTGCCCAACCAAAGCGATCACTTCGATGTCGCTCATTCCGACCACGATGGCGGAGCGAATATCGTCCGCCGTTCTGCGACTGCCGCCGGGCGGCCTGACGATCTTCGTGTGCGTGGGTTGCGGACGAGCGGGCGGCGCGGTCACGACGACGTCGGCTGGCGGCGGTGCGGCGGCCGATAACGCCATCGGCATCGTTCGTCCAAAGCCGAACGCGCCATTGCCAAGCCACGCGGTCTGCGTAATCTCCACGACTCGACCGTTTCGAAACGTGATCGTCGTGTTCGTGTCGTTGTCGTAATCGGTCAGGTAGTTCCACGTCTGCTCGATGGTGCCATCCTGAAGCGTTCTGGCTGAAGTGCTCTCCGGCGAGGTGTGCATGGCCACTAAAACTTCGCTGTCGGTCTGGCCGAGCTTCACCTGACGTATCCAGAGTTTGTTGTGTTCGGACGCCGTCCACGCATCCTTGTTTGTCATGCAGCCGAAAGTGCCGCCGACCAGGACTGCGACCGCAACCGCGAAACGTACCTTCGTCATCTGTGCACTCGGCCCCTTGCGGTTGGAGTGACAGAACTCGCGGAATCCCTACGCCACCTTCAGCAGCCGCCGCAGCTTCTCGATCAACTCCGCCGCCTGGAACGGTTTCACCAGGTATTCCTCGGCGCCGAGGTTGGCGGCGCGGCGGCGGTCTTCGTCGCTCGATTCGGTGGAGATCACCATGATCGGGATCGTTTTGTAGACGGGATGGTTCTTGAGGAAGCTCACCAGTTCGAGGCCGTTGATGTCGGGCATGTT
>JAOBAU010000203.1 GCA_025463165.1 Acidobacteriota bacterium
GGATCGACGTCGGATAGCAGCCGGGATTCGCGACGAGGCGCGCGTCGCGCAGCTCGCCGTTGCACCATTCGGTGAGCCCGTAGACCGCTTCGTTCAGCAGCGCCGGCCGCTCGTGCGCGAAGCCGTACCACGTCGGATAGAGCGTCGGTTCGTTGAGACGGAAGGCGCCGGAGAGATCGACGACGCGCATGCCGCGATCGAGGAGTTGCGGCGCGAGCGACGCCGAGACTTCGTTCGGCGTCGCGAGGAAGACGACGTCGGCCTCGAGGTTGTCGAGCGAGGCGTTGGTCGATGAGAAGAGATTCGTGACGTTCGCGTGCGGATGCCGCGCGAGGATGCGCGCCAGCTCTACGCCGGCGTAACCGGTGGCGCCGAAGACGGCGACGGAGGTTTGCGGATGTGCGACGCCCCTCACCCGGCGCTGCGCGCCACCCTCTCCCGGCGGGAGACGGATAGACGGCGTCGTCGCGCATACCCCCTCGCCCACCGGGAGAGGGGTGCCGGAGGCGGGGTGAGGGGCGTCGTGAAAACGAGATGTCATTGCGTTGCTCATGGAAGTCGGCTCCTGACGGCGGATGGCGTTACGGGCGTGCTGCCCGTCGCGACGGCGTGAGGCCGGCGATCTGCTGCACGCGTCGCGCGAAGGCCGCGGCGGACGCGATGGTGCGGAAGGCGACGAAGATCGTGTCGTCGCCGCCGATGGTGCCGAGGACGTCGTCGTCGACGCGAGTGGTATCGATGGCGCTGGCCACCGGCTGCGCGGCAGCGGCCGGCGTCTTGATGACGACGAGGTTGCCGGCCGCTTCCGCCGATACGACGAAGTCGCGCACGAGGTGCTCGAAGCGGCCTTCGGTCACGTCGCGAGGGACGAACGTCGCCACCGGCGCGCCTGGCGCGACGTAGCCGTTCGCCGTCTTGACGAGCCCGAGCTCGCGCAGATCGCGCGACAGCGTCGGCTGCGTGACGTGGACGGCCCGCTTCTTCAGAAGAGCGAGGAGCTCTTCCTGGGAATGGACCCGCGTGTCGCGAACGATCCGAACGATCTCTTCGCGTCTGCGCATCACGTCACCTTGTGAATAAATATTCATCGTCGTGAATTTTTATGCAAATCTCGTTCGATGTCAACAGGAAAGCGCGGCCGGTATTCCGGCTGAGAGCGGCGCTATGATCCCGGCATGCCGCGTTACGATTTCCGAATCGACGGTCGCCAGCTGTTCGTGATCGACGACGTCCTGCCGCCCGCGCGGATCGGTAACCTCGCCACCTTCTTCGACTTCGCGGAAGCGCGGCGCGTGGAGAGCGACAGCGCCGGCGGTATCGACGCCCGTTCCTGGATCGTCCCGCTCGAAAACGACGTCGCGTCGCGGCAACCGTATTACGACGCCATCCTCCGCGAAATCAGCACGTCATTCGCCGGCGAAACATTCACGCTCAAGCGCGCCTACTGCAACGTCGTTTCGTTCGGCGACATCCTTCTTCCCCATCGCGACAGCAGCGCCGATTCCGACGTCACCGCGCTCCTCTTCGTCGCTGAAACATGGGACCGCGCGTGGGGCGGCGAGACGATCTTCTACAACGATGCCGGCGACGCGGTCCACGCCGTCTCGCCGCGGCCGGGACGCCTCGTGCTCTTCCGCTCCGCCATCGAACATCGCGGCACGCCGCCATCGCGGCTCTGCACGCAAACACGTCTGACGCTCGCGCTGAAGCTGACCGGATCGGGCCGATGACGATCCGCAAACTGTCGAACGGCTCCGCCGTCGACGCGCTGGCCTATCACCGCTCGCTGCTCCGCGACGGCGTGCGCACGAGCGCCTATCGCAACGCCATCAACGCCGCCGTTCGACCCGGCGACGTCGTCGTCGACCTCGGCTGCGGCAGCGGCATCCTCTCGTTTTTCGCCTGCCGCGCCGGCGCAAAACGGGTCTACGCGATCGATGAGCTGCCGGTCATCGAACTGGCGCGCGAGCTGGCGTACGACAACGGTTTCGAAGACCGCATCGTCTTCGTCAATCGCTCGTCGTTCGAAGTCATGATCGAAGAGCCGGTCGACGTGATCGTCACGGAGACGATGGGAAACAACGGCTTCGACGAGCAGATCGCGCGCGCCGTCGCGCATGCGAAACGCGCGTGGCTGCGCGACGGCGGCGCGATCGTGCCGCGCGTCGTGGCGATGTACGCGGCGCCGGTCGAGGAGCCAACGGTCGAAGTCGACGCCTCGTTCTGGCAGAGCATTCCGTTTGACGTCGACATGAGCCGGCTGCACACGCATGCCGTCAATGCGTTCTACGCGCTCAATGTCGATCCCGACGCGCTCCTCGCCAGTGCGACCCCGCTCATCACTCTCAACCTCGGCGACGACGCGCCGTCGCTGCGCGGCGCCGCCGGCGTGACGATCATGCGCGATGGCACACTGCACGGAATCGCGGCGTGGTTTCGCGCGGAGCTCATCGACGGCATCACGATTTCGAACGCTCCGCCGAACGCGTGCGTGAGCTGGAAGCAGTCGTTCTTTCCGATGGCGCAACCGATGCGCGTGCGGCGCGGCGACGTCGTTCACATCGAAGTGCAGACGTTCGACGGCATCGAGTGGCGCTGGCGCGCCGGCGACTTCGAGCAGTCGACGCTCTACGGTTTTCCGTTCAGCCGGCAGCCGTGAGCAACTCGTTGCGCGCGAGGTCGTCGACCAGCTCGTCGACGTCGGCTTCCAGCTCGGGCCGCGCCACTTCGTACTCGGCGAGCATCGTCTCGATCGCTTCGCCGAGCGAAGCATTCGCGGTGACGAGCTCCCAGAATCGGCTGCCGACCGGATCGAGCCCGAGGTAGGTTCCTTTGTCGAGATCGAGGAGGACGATCTCGTCGCCGACGCGGTTGAACATTACGCCGTCGCGAATGCGGAAACGCGTTGCGCGGTCCATTCGCGGCGATCTTACGCGGAACGCAGCCGCACGCGGAACATGTTGCGAAAAAGGTCCCTGTTTGTTTCTTCGATGGCGTCCCACGCGATGAGGTCGCGCTCGCCGGCGAGCTCTTCCGGCACATCGTCGAAGCCTTCAAAAACGAGACCGGCGTCGCGAATGGCGGCGTCGAGCTCGCGCGGCGTCAGCTCGAGCTGATGCGCGTGATAGAGCGTGTCGCGGAAATGCGCGAGGTCGAAGAAGTCGAGATCTTCGAGCTCCGCGCGCTCGCGCTCATCGACTGCCGCGAAGATTCGTGCACGCGCGGCGCGAAGATCGGTGGCGTCACCGCCGAGCGCGCGCAGGCGATGGAGTGATTCGCGTCCGCGGCGGCTGTAGATGGCGGCGACGATCTTTCCGTTCGGCGCCAGCAGGTTGCGCAACGCGCGCAAACCTTCAACCGGATCGGCGAGATGGTGCAGCACGCCGATGGCGTGAATGGCGTCGTACGAACCGTCGATGCGGCGAAGATCGGCGAGCCGGAAGTGAATGTTCGTTGCGCCGAGCTCGCGCGCTTTGCGCATCGCGTAGCCGAGGGAACGGCGGCTGATGTCGATCGCATCGATCGTTGAGGCGGGATGTTGGAGCGCGAGTGCGATCGCGTCGCGGCCGGTGCCGCAACCGGCGACGAGGATGCGTCGCGGAGCGTCATCGATGACGTCGCGGCGATGCAGCGAAAGCCAGCGCGGATACGGATGCTCTTCGTATTGCGCGCGGACCGCGGCGGTGACGGCATCGAACGGAACGTCATCGATGAGTGTCGCGGCGAGCCGCGCTTCCTCGGCAGGTTCACTGATGAGAATGCGAGCGACGTCGCCACGAATCTCGACCAGTTCCGCCAGCGCCTGACGTTCCTCTTCACTCTCATTCCAGACGTACCCATTGTGAAACGCCTGAATCGCGAGCGACTCCGGCAACCGCGGCGGCGGACGCAACCCGTCGAGCAGAATCGCGCGACGCAACGCGACGAAGCGCTGTTCGAGCGCGTACGACGTGTTGATGCAGCGCCGCAGATACGCGTCGAGCAGCGCCTCGTTCGTCTCATCGCGCAGCAGGATCGACGCAACCGGCCGCGCGAGATCCTGATGATCGATCGAGGGATCGTCGAACAGCGTGAGGAGATGCGGCACGAGCTCCGGCGTCGCGCGGGTGAACTCGACGTTCGCCAGCTGACGGAGAAACGCGCGCCGCGACGTCACGGCGCTTCCGTCCGTTCCAGCCGCGGCGCGATGACGTGGCGGAAGTCATCGACGATCGCATCGGCGAAGGCGAGCGCGGTCGACAACTCTTTGTGCGGCACCGCGAGGCGCAACGCGACGCGTTCCACGAGCCGGCCGAGCCGCTCGAAGCTCGCCGGTGCGAATCGCGGATCGCGGATGTTGTGATACGTGTTCGCGATCAGATCGAGCAGCGCATCGCGTTCGGCGAGCGGCTGCACGGACGGCGCGGACGGCGAGTCGCGGCGATCGTCGAGACTGTAAATCGCGTGCAGCGCGAACGTTTGGCCGGCCAGCGGCGCGCAGCTGTCGACGTCGGCGTAGCGCTTCCAGTCGTCGCCGGCGAGCAGCGGCAGCGTCTCGGCGGAACCGTAAAGGAGCGTGGCGGAATCGGGCCAGAGGCGGATGCGCGAATGTGCGGGCAAGACGAAAAACTGCTCGCCCGCTTCGACGAGTGCGGTGACGTCTTCGCTGAGGATCGGAAATCCGCGACGCGCGAGACAGGCGGCCACTGTTGATTTCCCGGCGCCACTCGGACCGATGATCGCGATCGCATCGCCGTCGATCAGCGCCGCGCTGGCGTGCAGCACTTCATGTCCGCGCAGGCGGAGGATGAAGGCCATGACGGTGTTGATGAAGTAGGTCGCGGCGAGCGAGGCATCGAGCGGCGGTGGCCAGCTGGCGCGAACGTGCGCCGCGTCGCCGCCGATCAGGAACTGCGCCCCATCGGGAAAGTCGAAGAGGTAATCGTCACCGCGACGGAAGAGCGTGAAGAGCGGATCACCGGCGGCATTGCGCGGCAGCTGCTCGATGGCGATCGTCCCTTCGCGCAGAATCGACGGATCGGCGAACGGATTGAAATCGATAACGAGATCGGGCGTCGCGCCGGGCGGCGCGGAGGGCGCTCCGCCGATCGGCGAATTCGCGCCGACGACGAGACCGTAGAGAAGGTAATGGGACTCGGAGGAATGCTCCGGCATCGCGGAGGTCAGGTGCGCTGGCTGTTGCTTCCGCCGTCGCGAACGTTGTTCCGGGCGAGGTTCTGCGTCAGCTGCCGGATGTCGCCGTACAGCTTGAGCTTCGGCTTCGAGTACGGCTTTCGCTGAGGCTGCTCGCGATCCATATATCTCCCGTGAACAACGCGGCTGACACGCGTCATCCCCCACGACGCCATAAGCCGATGCCCGGCGGCAAGCTGAGCAAGAAAGAATCATACAACGTTCGCTCGTGCGAACGGATGGCGGCTGAGACGCGCTCCCGGTCGATCCAACTCTCGAGCATCGGTGCCGATGCAATCGTCGCGCAAAGTTCATCGCTCTGACGCGTCATCCAGATGTGTGCGGGGTCGATGCCGATCGGTGTTTTCCGGCGCGTGCGCGTCAGCTCCGGCAGCCGGCCGCGCATCGCTTCGCGCAACAACTCCTTCTCCGCGAACCACGGCATCGGCGGGACGCGCAGAAGAAAACGAATGAGACGCACGTCGAAAAATGGATTGCGATAAGAGAGCGGTACGCGCATCGCCGCGGCATCGGTGTACTCATTCAATCGCTGCCAGCCAATGTTGTTCTGCAGCAGGTTGTACGCCTGCGGGCGCGTCGGATGAACGGGCGGCTCGTCGTTCCAGTAATTGTTCCATCGTTCTTCGAGCTGCATTTCGCGAATGAGCGCGGGCGCAATCCACGATGGCAGCGCCGCACGCGCGGGCTGCACGCCGCGCGCGCGGCGGAAGCTCGAGCGCAGACAAAGCGGCGGCAGCTTTCCGCGCGTCAGCGTGAAGCCGGCGACTTCCGTTGCGAAGCGGAGCAATCGTCCGCGCCGCAGCAGATCGTAGAAGTAAGGATGCGACGCGTAGAAGACAGCGTCACCACCCTGACCGCTGAGCATCACCGGCGCGAACTCCGCGGCGCGGCGAAACTGGTCAGTGGTGATCGACGAAAAGGGATCGTTCGACGGCTCGTCCTTCTGATATTCAGGCTGCTCCCACTTCTCGAACAGCCGCCGCCGATCGGCGCGAATGATCTCGTGCTCGATGCCGAGCGAGCGCGCAACCGCGACGGCGAAGCGCTCTTCATCATCAGGGACGAGCGGATCGAAGACGATCGTCTGCGCGAGGATTCGCGCCTGCCCGCGACGCTCGCGCAACACCTCGGCGGCGACGGTCGCGATCGAGGACGAATCGAGTCCGCCGCTCATCGACACGGCGATCGACGGACCGGCGATCCGATCGGCGACCGCGCGCGTCAGCTGTTCATTGAAGGCGTCGACGACGTCGCGCGCGCCGCGAAAGCGCAGCGGCTCTTCGATCGGCAGCGTCCACCAGCGCGCGACATGCACACCGTCCACGCGAACGCGCATCGTCTGTCCGGCCGGCAACGTGTGGATGTCGGCGAAGGTCGTTCGCGCC
>JAOBAU010000230.1 GCA_025463165.1 Acidobacteriota bacterium
ACTCTGGATCGCGACGCACGGCGGAGGCGTCGTCCGCTGGCGCGATGGAAAAGTGCAGCAGCGAATCTCGTCGAGCGAAGGTCTGCCCAACGACGTCGTACGCGCGCTGCTGCGCGATGCGGACGGCACGCTCTGGATTGGAACGGATGGCGGCGGGTTATCGATATGGCGCAACGGCGCGATCGTCCGCACCGTGACGACGCGCGACGGACTGCCGAACGATTTCATCCGCACGCTGCATCGCGATCGCGACGGCAGTCTCTGGATCGGCACCGACAGCGGACTGGCCTGCTGGCGAGGAGCGCGTCTCGAAACGATGGGCGTCGCGGAAGGACTGCCGAGCTCCGTCATTCGCGCGATGATCGAAGACCGCGAAGGCAGTCTCTGGATCGGCACGACCGGCGGTCTCGTGCGAATGCGCGATACGCGCGTGCTGCCGTTCACGCGCAAAGAAGGTTTGCCGGTCGATCCGGTGCGCGCAATCTTCCAGGCTCGCAACGGTCACGTCTGGGTCGGAACGGAAGGCGGCGGATTGTGCGAAGTGCTGCCCGGTCCGATTCACTGCTTCAACGAAGCGGACGGACTGCCGCACAACACCGTCTACGCGCTGATCGAAAGCCGCGACGGCAGTCTGTGGGCCGGCACTGACGGCGGAGGAGTGGCGCGTCTTCGCGACGGAAAGTTCGTCGAGACAATCAACACGCACAACTCCGGGCTGCCGAACGATCGCGTGCGCGGGCTCGTCGAGACCGCGGAAGGAAATCTGTGGGTCAGCACCTCCGCCGGCCTGGCGCTCGTTCGCAACGGACGCGCCACGCGCATCAAAGAATTCGAGGATCGGCAGCTCCGTCCGCTGCTCGCGCTGCCCGACGGCAGCATTCTCGCCGGCACCGACGGCGCTGGATTGTGGCGCGTCAGCGGCGACGGCGCGCGCGTGTCGCTCGTCGCGAAACTCGGACAGGGGCTGGAAAGCGATCGCATCTTCAGTCTGACGATGGATGCGGCCGGCGGCGGCGTCTGGATCGGCACGTCCGGCGGCGGACTGGCGCGGCTCGATCTCACGAACAATTCCGTGCAGACGCTGATGCGATACGACGGGCTGCATGACGACGTCGTCTTTCACGTGGTCGATCCCGCGCCGGGCGGCGATCTCTGGCTGACGAGCAATCGCGGCGTCTATCGCGTGAAGCGCGATCGTGTGCTCGCGGCGATGCGCGGCGCGAAGGTCGATCTCACCGGCATCGTCTACGGAACGATGGACGGGATGCCGTCCGCCGAATGCAACGGCGCCTTTCCCGGCGCGACGAGCACGCGCGACGGCCGCGTCTGGGTGGCGACGTCGCGCGGCGTCGCGGTCATCGATCCGTCGACGAGCACGCGCAACGAAGTGCCGCCGCCGGTACACGTTGAGGAAGTTCTCATCGATGGCGTGCGCGCCGACGACGGCGAGCTGCGCGTTCCTCCCGGCACGGAGCGGCTGGAGCTGCGTTACACGGCGCTCAGTCTGCGCGCGCCGGAGCTCGTCACGTTCCGCTACATGCTCGAAGGTTACGATCGCGACTGGGTGAGCGCCGGCTCGAATCGCGTGGCGACGTACACGAAGCTCGCGCCGGGGACGTACACGTTCCGCGTCACCGCCGCGAACGAAGACGGTGTGCGCAGCAAAGGCGAAGCGCGGCTCGAGCTGACGGTCGTGCCGCGCTGGTTCGAGACGTGGTGGGCGCGGCTCCTCGCACTCGTGCTGCTCGCCGCCGCGTTGTGGCTGGTCGTCCGGCTGCGGCTCGCCGCGCTGCATGCGCGTCACGCGGAGCTCGAAGCGATCGTCGCCGAACGAACGAGCAGTCTGCGCGCGGAACGGGAGCGCGCCGAGGCCGCAAGCCGCGCCAAGAGCGACTTCCTCGCGAACATGAGCCACGAGCTGCGCACGCCATTGAATGCGGTGCTCGGTTTCGTGCAGTTGATGGAGCGGCGTCCCGGACGCGATCTCGCCGATCGCGAGCATCTCTCGATCATCAACCGCAGCGGCGAACATCTCCTCGGGCTGATCAACGAAGTGCTCTCGCTTTCAAAAATCGAAGCGGGTCTCGCGCGGCGAACCGACGCGCCGTTCAATCTCGCGCGTCTGCTGAACGGATTGGGCGAGCTGTTCCAGGCGCGTGCACGAAGCAAGGGACTGACGCTGCGCGTCGACGTCGATCCATCGGCGAACGTGACCGTCTCCGGCGACGAAGGAAAGTTGCGGCAGATCGTGCTCAACCTGCTCGGCAACGCGGTGAAGTTCACCGAGCACGGCAGCGTCGTGCTGCGCGCGTCGTGGAGCGACGGACGCGGCGTGATCGAAGTCGAAGACAGCGGTCCCGGCATCGCCGAAAACGAATTGCACCAGGCGTTCGAAGCATTCGCACAAACCGAATCGGGACGCAGCGCGCACGAAGGCACCGGCCTCGGGCTCGCCATCTCGCGCGGACTCGCGCGCATTCACGGCGGCGACGTCACGATTCACAGCCGTCCCGGCGAAGGAACGACGGTACGCGTCGACGTCGAGCTCGCGCTCGCGTCGGAAGCTCCGCTGCGCGAGCGCATGCGATCCGCCGGCGCCGTCACCGGACTCGCTCCCGGCCAGACGCCGCCTCGCGTGCTCGTCGTCGACGATTCGCCGGAGAACCGGCTGCTGCTCGCGGAGCTGCTGCGCGGCGCCGGCTGTCACGTCAGCGAAGCGATCGACGGCGAAGAAGCGCTGGCGCGCTGGCGCGACGAATCACCCGATCTGATCTTCATGGATTTGCGAATGCACGGCATCAACGGATTCGAAGCGACGCGCAGAATCCGCGCCGAACAGACCGATGAAGGACGCCGCGGCGACACGCGCATCGTCGTGCTCTCCGCGAGCGCGTTCGATCACGAGCGCACCGAGGCGCTGGCAAGCGGCGCCGATGCATTTCTGACGAAGCCGTTCCGCGATCAGGCGGTCTTCGCGCAACTCGAAAATCTCCTCGGCACACGTTTCGTCCGCGAAGAAGCGCACGACTCCGCGACGACCGATGGCCGCGTGCTCGGTCCCGAACAACTGTCGGCGCTGCCGATCGGTTTGCGGCGCCGGCTGAGCGCGGCCGCGGCCGGCGGCGAATCGGATGCGCTGCAGGCGCTCGCCGCCGAAGCGGCATCGCACGATGCGGCGATCGGCGCAGAGCTCGGGTTCCTCGCACGCTCGTACCGCTTCGATGAGATCGAAGCCGCGCTCGGGAAGGCATCGTCATGAGCGCGGACGTTCGCGCCGAGGGCGAGATCCTGATCGTTGATGACACGCCGGCCAATCTCGATCTGTTGTCGCGCATGCTGAAAGATCGCTTTCGTGTACGCGCGGCGACGTCGGGACGCAGAGCGCTCGCCACGGCGCGAACGTACGCGATCGATCTCGTGCTGCTCGACGTCGACATGCCGGAGATGAACGGCTTCGAGGTTTGCAGAGAGCTGAAAGCGCATCCGGCCACGCGCGAGCTGCCGGTGATTTTCGTCAGCGCGCTCGACGCGGCGATCGACAAGGTTGCGGCGTTCGAAGCGGGCGGCGCCGACTACATCACGAAGCCGTTTCAGGTCGAAGAGGTGATGGCGCGCATCGAGTATCAGCTGCGACTGGCGCGGCTGACGCGCGATCTCGCGCGGAAGAACGACGAGCTCGGACGCGCGTACGAAGACGTGCGGCGGATCGCCGGTGAGCTCGAGGATACGAACCGCCAGCTGGCGATCGCGAACGTGCGGCTGCGCACGTTGTCGTATCTCGATGGGCTGACCGGCGTCGCCAATCGCCGCCGCTTCGACGAAGCGCTGGAGGAAGCGTGCGACGCGGCGAATGAGCTGGATGCGCCGCTGTCACTCGTGCTGCTCGATCTCGATCACTTCAAGAAGCTGAACGATTCGCAGGGACATCAGGATGGCGACGAAGCATTGCGCGCCGTCGCCGCGTTGCTCGCCGAACAGACCGAATCGCGCGGCGGTCTGGCGGCGCGATTCGGCGGCGAAGAATTCGCGTGGCTGCTGCCCGGCCTCACGCTCGACGCGGCGCACGCGGAAGCGGAAGCGCTGCGCGCGAAGGTGCGCGACGCACGCATTCGCCACGACGGTGCGGACTCCGGCATCGTCACCGCGAGCCTCGGCGTCACCAGTGCCGTCGGTTCATCGACGCTGACACCCGCCGCGATCCTCGCCGCGGCCGACGCCGCGCTCTATCGCGCGAAGTCGGGCGGACGCGATCGCGTCGAATCCGTTCCGCTCGCGTAACGCGCGTCAGAAGTTGCGACGGATCTCGCGCACGCCGGCGTCGAGGCGGCGACGCAACAACGCTCGCAGCGTGCCGCCGTCTGCATAACCGACCTGCGCCGCTACTTCATCGACGCTCGCATTTTCGGTTTTCAGGAGATGGACGGCGCGCTCGATGCGCAGGCTTTGAAAATACGACAGCGGTGATTTGCCCAGAACGCTTTGCATGCGGCGCGCGAGCGTGCGCTTGCTGGCGCCGACGGCTTTCGCGGCGTCGTCGAGCGAGAAGCCGGTGGTCAGTCGCGCGCGCGCCCACCCTTCGAAGCGCTCGACGATCGGATCGGAATGGACGAGATGATCGGTGAGCGCATACGCCGACTGCGATGCGCGCGAATCGACGATGAGATATTTCGCGGTGAGCCACGCGAGCTGGGGACTGATCTCGCGGATCAAACAGAGCGCGAGATCGATGTGACTCAGCGCCGCGCCGGCGGTCACGAAGCGACCTGATTTCACGATCATGTTCGATTCGTCGAGCTGCACGTTCGGATAGCGCTTGCGAAACATCGGCGCGAGCCACCACGTCGTCGTGGCGTGCTGACCATCGAGCAGACCTGACTCCGCCATGACGAACGTGCCGACGCACGCGGCGGTCATCGTCGCGCCGGCGTTCGCCCAATGTTGCAGTGCAGCGGTGGCATCGCGCATGTCGGGCCGCGCCAGCGCCTTCTCGAGTGGCTCCGGCATCTTGAAACCGATTGCCGGCACGACGACGCAATCGGGCTTCCGCGCAGTCGCGCGATGCACGGGAACGGTCAGTCCGTGCGATGTGTGAACGGACTTTCGAACGCCGACGATCGTGACGTCGAAACGCGGTGCGGCGAGAGCCGCCATCTCATTCAACTCGTTCGCGGTTTGAAAGGCATCGAGGACCGCGGAGAGACCGAGGTCGAAGACGCCGTCGAGAGCAAGGACATCCACGCGCATGGCAAGGATGATACTAAAAATGGCATTCCTGCCTATCGCTAAAAGAGCCGCGCCACCCTAATCTTCACCGGCAACACAAAGGAGAAGCGCAATGCTCACAACCGGTCTGTTCGTTCGTCTCGAAGCAAAACCAGGCAAGAAGAAGCGGTGGCCGCGTTCCTGAAGCAGGGACTCGAGCTCGCCAATCAG
>JAOBAU010000271.1 GCA_025463165.1 Acidobacteriota bacterium
TGCGCGCACTCGACGGCATCGATCTCCTCGTCGAAGAATGCTACTTCGTCGCGGTCATGGGTCCGTCGGGCTCGGGCAAGTCGACGCTGATGAACATCGTCGGCTGTCTCGATCGCCCGACCGACGGGCTCTACAAACTCGACGGCATCGATGTCTCATCGCTCAATCGCGACGAGCGCGCCGTCATTCGCAACGCGAAAATCGGCTTCGTCTTTCAGAGCTTCAACCTGCTCGCGCGCACGTCCGCGGTCGAGAACGTCGAGCTGCCGCTGCTTTACGGAGAGTTCGGCTGGTCGAGCGGACAGCGGCACAAAGCGGCCATCGATTCCCTGCATCGCGTCGGTCTCGCAGGCCGCGAAAAAAATCATCCATCACAGTTGTCGGGCGGTCAGCAGCAGCGCGTCGCCATCGCGCGCGCGCTCGTCACCAATCCCGCCATCCTCCTCGCCGACGAGCCGACCGGAAATCTCGACTCGCACACGTCGGAAGAGATCATGGCGATCTTTCAGGAGCTCAACGACAGCGGCAAGACGGTCGTGCTGATCACGCACGAGCCCGACATCGCGCAGTTCGCGAAACGAATCGTCAGCGTGCGCGACGGCCGCATTCAGCACGACGAGCGACACGAGCAGAACCGCGTCACGCGGCGCGGGATCGAAGCGCCCGCGCAGCCGGTGAAGAAGGTATGAGGCATGAGAAACGAGGCATGAGTTTCTTACTCATCACTCATACCCCATGCCTCATGCCCGAGGACTCACAATGAAAACTTCCGCGCAGCGTCTCTGGAACATCACTCTCGTCGGATTGAAAGCAATCCTCCGCAACAAGATGCGCTCGCTGCTGACGATGCTCGGCATCGTGATCGGGGTCGGCTGCGTGATCGTCGTCGTCGCCATCGGCAACGGCGCGACGAAGTCGATTCAGGACACGATCAACTCGCTCGGCTCGAACTTCATCATGATCTTTCCCGGCACCACAACGCAGGGCGGCGCGCGCATGTTCAGCGGCAGTTCCAACCTGACCATCGAAGACGCCGACGCGATCAAAGCAGAAGCGCCGGCGGTCGCCTATGTCTCGCCGAATCTCCGCACGTCAGCGCAGACCGTGGCCGGCGAATTGAACTGGGGAACGTCGATCTACGGCGTCGGCGTCGACTGGCCGTTCATCCGCTCGTGGAACGTCGCCGAGGGGAACTTCTTCACCGATTCGGACGTGCGATCGGGCGCGAAGGTCGCGATCCTCGGTGCCACCGTTTCGGAGAATCTCTTTCCGCAGGGCGGCGCGGTCGGACAGATCGTCCGCATCAAGAACGTTCCGTTCAAAGTCATCGGCGTGCTCGATCGAAAAGGCGGCAGCACGCAGGGCCAGGACCAGGACGATCAGATCATCGCGCCGTACACGACCGTGATGAAGCGCCTCATGGGGCAGAACAAACTGTCGATGCTCTACGCGTCGGCGAAGTCGCCCGAACAGGTTCAGGACGCGCAGGATCAGATCGATGCATTGCTGCGCCAGCGCCATCGCATCGCGCCCGGCGCCGACGCCGATTTCATGATGCGCTCGCAGGAAGAGATCGCCAGCGCGCAGGACGCGCAGATGAAAATCCTCCGCACGCTGCTGCTCTCCATCGCCGCGATCTCGCTGCTGATCGGCGGCATCGGCATCATGAACATCATGCTCGTCTCCGTGACCGAACGGACGCGCGAGATCGGCATCCGCATGGCCATCGGCGCGAAGGGCCGCCACGTGTTGCTGCAGTTCCTCTTCGAAGCGATCACCCTCTCCATCGTCGGCGGCCTCCTCGGCATCGGCATCGGCATCGGCGTTTCCTCGCTCGTCGCGAAGCTGCTGAAGTGGCCGATCTTCGTCAGCCCGTCGTCGATCCTGATCGCGTTCGGCGTAGCCGCCGCGGTCGGCGTCTTCTTCGGTTTCTATCCCGCGCGAAAAGCGGCGCGGCTCGATCCGATCGACGCGCTGCGGTACGAGTAACGATCACCGCGCGACGCGCGCGGCTTCGTTGCGGAAGAAGTCGCAGAACTCGCGCAGCGTCACTTCGGGATCGTCGTTCGACGGCCGCGCGTACGTGACGACCATCCGTCCGCGATCATCGATGAGCGTCGACGCGAAGACGACCGGAACGCCGATCCTCTTCGCGAACTTCAGCGATTTGATCGACACCCATCGCCGTCCCGCGGCCGTTTCGAGCGGCGTCCATCCCTCGATCATCCGCCCTGTCTCGATGTCGATGAATACGTTCGATCCTTCCGCGAGCACCGTGCGCATCTGCAGCAGAACCGACGGTCCGAGAATGATCCGTCCGACCGGACGCAGCGTGCCGGAGTAATACATCGGCTCGCGCTCGCCGCCGAGCACCGCCGTCAGGTCGCGACCTGCGTCGAACATCCAGCGCGACATATGAATGTTCAACAGAAAGTGCGCGCTGACGATCAGCGCCGGCGTGTCAGGAAAAAGCTCGCGGCCGCGCACGTCAATGTCCGGATCGAAAGGAACTCGCGCGCGCGCCAGCAACCGCAACATGATTCGCAGCGACTCTTCGCGAGCTCCGTCGAGCCGCGAGGGACGGCGCGCGTAATACGGAGAGCGTCGCAGAATTGGCGCGATCAGCAGCGCGATTCGATGAGCCGCCGCGTAACGCGCGCTTCGCGGGAGCAGGCGGAATGCGTGGCCGGCGGCGTCCGCGACGAAAGACCGGATCGCGTACGCGAAGCTACGCACCGGGCTGTGCCCGATGCTTACGGAGAATTTCCCACCATCCCCGCCCGCCGCGACGCGCCCCTTCGAGCGCCTGCGATCGCTCTTCGTCGTTGCGCACGATCGACGCGATCAGCATCGCGCCTTCAAGTCCGTGACGATCGTCGACCGTGACGTGCTCGGTCAGGAACTCGAGCTCGTGCTCGGAGAAACCGTAGTGCTTCGCGAGCGCCGGGATGAGCAACCGATACGTCGGCGGGATGTTCGACTCGGTGCCGACCGCGATGTAGGCGAACGGACCAAGCCAGTTGCCGGCGCGCAGCGCGTGCGTGAACCATCGCGGCGGTCCGACCGCGAACGCATCGAGCTCGGCGTCGCTCGCACCGGCCGCGCGCGCGAAGCGCCGCGCCATCGTCGGATGATGCCGCGCCGCATCGAACGTCGCTCCTTCGCCGGGAAGGTACGCCGTCGCCCCTTCCTCTTCGAGCACATTTCCGATCAGTGAGTGCCGCACTCGCGCGTCACGGCAGACGCTGAGAACCGCGTGCAGCGCGCGCACGAACGACTCCGTGGCCGACGACATGTGCAGCGCGAACGAGCGCACCTGTTCGCGCGTCGCGTCCCCGTCGCAAACGTGCGCCACGAACGGATTCTCTTCGATCGGAAACGGACGCGCCGCGGCGTACAACGTATCCGCGAACGTCATCAGTAACCTCCATCGTTCGCGATGACGTGCTCCATGAACGGTGCGATCAATCCCTCAGGTGTCAGGCGGCCGCGAATGCTGCTGCCGAGGTCCGGCCATTCCGTCAGCTGGAAGTGGACGCGGCCGATGTGGAACTCATCCGCGCTCGCGCTTCGATCTGTCCGATCGATCGATGAGGGATCGATGGCGGCGCCGCGGCAGAAGACGTCGAACATCTCATCGGCCGTGAGCGGCGCCGTCTCCATGTAGCGGCCCATCGCGCCGACCGCGCGCAGATGAAACTCGCGCACGTTTCGCGCTTCGCGCACCGCGCGCCAGACGTTTCCCACTTCGCGTTCGTTGACGCCGCGGATGACGATCACGCCGATCGATGTGTAGACATGCTCGGCGCGCAGGTTCTCGAATGCGAGCCGCTTGCGCTCCGCGCAGCGCATCTCATCGATCGCTTCGTAGAGGTCGTCGTCGAATCCACCGCTGAACGACAGATAGCAGATCTGCAGTCCCGCATCTTTGAGCGCGCGAACGTACGCGCGGTCGGCGAGCTTGAGACCGTTCGTCAGCAGGACCGGATGATGTCCGTGCGCGCGCGCGTCGCGGATGATGTCGCAAAGGTCGTGACGCAGAGTCGCTTCGCCGCCGGTGAGCCGGACGAACGTGCCGCGCGGCAGCCGCGCGAAGATCGAAGAGAGCCAGCGCGCATCCATGTCCGGGATGACGCGATTCGGCAGATAGCAGTTCGCGCACGTCATGTTGCAGCGATGCGTCACGTCGATCATGACGGTCGGATACGGCGATTCTTCCGGCGGGAACGAGCGCGGGACGGACTTCGACTGAATGGGGGACGACGCGGGGACGGGCATGTTCGCGCAATTGTCGTCGCCGCGGCGGCGACAGCGCAAGGGAATCGATCGTGATCAGTGCGTCAGCAACATGCTCACACCGAGCGCGAGGATCACGCCCGACACGATGCGGCGAAAGCGCCGCTCCGGAATGCGCCCGAGCAGACGCCGTCCGATGAGCGTGCCGGCGACGACACCGATGGTCGTGATCGCGATGAGCGGCCAGACGTTCGCGATCGCTCGTCCTTCATGCGCGAGGTAGACCGGCATTCGCACGCCGTCGACGATCAGCGCGATCGCGGTGGCGGTCGCGATGAACGCGTCCTTCTCCACTTCCAGCGCGAGCATCGCGGCGGCGCGAATGCCGCCCTGATTTCCGATCAGACCGCCGAGCAGTCCCGACACGCCGCCGGCCGTCCACGCGCCGGCGCGGCCGAAGCGAATGCGATCGGTGAGGCCGGTCACGCCGCCGAGGCCGGCGAAGATGAGGATCGCGGCAAAGACGATCCGAAGCTCGGGAGCGGTTGCGTAAACGTGCAGCAGCGCGCCGGCGAGCCCGCCGATCGCGCTCATCAATCCGAACGTTGCGAGGACGTGACGATCGAGTTGATGTCGGAGAGTCCAGTAACGCACCGCGGTTCCGATCACGTGCGGAATCGAGACCGCGGCGACGGCGAGCTTCACGCCGATTTGTAATCCGAGGAATGGCGTGAGGATGCTGCCGATCCCGAAGCCGGCGACCGATGCGATGGCGCCGGCGAGCAGCGCAACGACGAACGCAAGCGCGTCGAACGCGGTCATTCGCCGCGCGCCTGGAACAACGTCGCGAGCTCTGCGTTCATCGAGCGAGTATACGTTCGCCGATGCGCGGTGACTCGCCGTCAGCAGACGCCGGGCGAGAGCGGCGGCGGCCCGAGATCGGTGCCTCCGGCCGGCTCATGCTGTTGTCGCAACAACGCGCATTCACGAATCATCTCGACCAGCTTTTGAACGTCGAACGGCTTGCGGATGAGCGCGTGAATATTGTCACCGAGCTTGCGGACTGACGCCGTTTCGTCGAAGGCGGTCATGACGAAGATGATGCTGTTGGCGTTGGGACGAAGCCGGTTGAATGCCTCGATGAAGGATGCGCCGTCGAGCCGCGGCAGCATGAGGTCCGTGATGATTACCGCATAGTTCGTGGCGCGGACGCGCTCCAGCGCTTCCAGGCCATCGCTCGCTGACTCGACGAACAGCGGCTCGCGTCGCATCGCAGCGACGAGGAGTCCGCGGATAGCCGGGTCATCCTCCACAATCAGCACTTTCGGCGGCGTCTGCAAACGCCTGACGCCGCCTGCAAACTTCAGGCCGGTGAGGACTTGCCCTCTGTCTCCGCGGCGCCGCCGCCGCACTCGATCACTTCACGCAACAGCTCCCCGACGTCGAACGGCTTGGCCATGAATCGGGCGATCTCCGGCGCCACTCGCGGTTCCGCGCCGGAGCCGAACGCGGTGACGACGATGACGCGGCTGAGCTTATCGGGATCGTGCTCACGCAAGTAGTTCACGACGCCGATGCCGTCGATGCGCGGCATCATCAGGTCGAGAATGATCACCGCGTAATCGTGATCGCGCAGCTTCTCGATCGCCTCCGCGCCATCGCGCGCCGAATCGACCTCGAACATCCTGCCGAGCAGCCGCGCGATGAGAATTCGGATGGCCACGTCATCATCGACGACGAGCACTCTGCGATCGAAAGACATTGCCGCGGCCGGTTGCTGCAACGGGCGTGCACAGGGATGTATGCAGTGAATCGCGGCAAACTTGTCTATCGCTGTCGAGCCCGCCACCTGCTACCCTTTTCCACATTCCCGCAAGGATTGAGGAAAGGAGCTGAAGTATGTCCGTTCATCACTCGTTCGCAAGAAGAGGTGTGTGGCTGCTGCTCGGTTTCCTGCTCGTCGTCGCTCCCGCGGGGGCGGCCGAGAGCGGAAAGATCACGCTGTACGAAACAAAGGAGATTTTCTGGAAGCCCGCTCGCAGTCTCGCGTCGTCGTTCGAGATGCTTCCGCTGCCGGCTCAGGGTCCGCCCCAGCACGGTTTCCTGATCGACGGCTCCGCCTCATCCACCCTCGGCGACTCCGTCGCGCTCATCAAACAGGGATACGACGCCGGGCTGCCGCTCGTCATCGTCGCGCCCGCGGCGGATGCGCAGGGATTCGTCGATGACATCACCGGCGGCGACGTCGATCTCCCGGCCGGCCTCACCCGCTCCGCCACGCTCCGCGAGCCGCGGCTGGAAGCGATCGGCCTCCGCCGCGCACCCGGCGCCGCAACCGCCGACATCTCCGAGTTCTGGGTGACGTTCGACGATGACGACGATTCGCCCGCCGACGAGAAAGCGGAAGACGACAAGCTGATCGCGCAGATCGCCGACTGGGTCAGCGACAAGCCGGCGGCATCGCCCGCGCCGGCGAAACCCACCGCGCCGAAAGCAGCGCGGCCGCGCATGGCGCTGAAGGCGGAGGGCAAACCCGAGAGCCGGGCTTCAATTGATGACCTGACGTCCGCGATCGTAAGAAAAGTCGCCTTCTCGTTCGACCAGGGAAGCGTCGCAACGGTCGTCAGATCGTGGGCGGCGTATTCGGCGTCGCAGAACGAAGACTGGTACATCTTCGAGCTGACCACGACCTCGCAGCCGCTGAATTTCGCGACGTACAGCCTCGCCGGCATGTTCAGCGAGTGGGAAAAAGGCGATGCGAACTGTCGCGGAATTCTCAAGACCGGCTGCAAGCGCCTTCGCTACGCGTCGAAAGTCGAAGTGAAACTCGTACCGAAGACGCCCGGGCTCGAGCTCGTTTACTACGGACCCGATTCCGATCGCGAACAGGACGAATATTCTTACAGCAGCAAATTCTCGCTGGGCGGCAAAGTGACCGCCGGCTACGACGATAAAGGCCCCAAAGCGGGCGTCGAGCTTTCCGGCGGCGCGGAATTCAGCCGCAGCAGCAAAGTGACGATCAAAGACGCGACGCTGGTCGGCATCAGCAATCCCGCGACCGAAGTCGCCGGTTGGCGCTTCGACATGCCGCAAATGCGCGCCGTCAACGACCTGACCCAGCACGGCGGACCGTCAATGAGTTGCGACAACCTCCTGCAAATGCCGTATCCAATTCAGAAAGGCGCAATGGAAAGCCGCCAGTTCGCGATCTATCGCCTCCCCGCCGCACAACGTGACCGGCTGGACGGCATCAACATCGCGGTGAGTCTCTCACTGGAAGAAAGCTCCAGCAGATTGCAGAACTGGACCACCGCGTACTGCAACGTCTTTAATTGCAACTGTTCACCGGAAAGCTGGGTCCATAAGAACAACGAGCTGAAAGACAAGATCATCTCGTTCCCGCTCGCCGCGCACCCCGCGAAGTAAGTGAGGATGACGAGGCGGAAGGCGCAGCCTTCCGCCTCGCACGCTCGGCTGAGCCACCATTTCAAAATGAATCCGCGTCGAATTTGAAGGTTTGTAAAGGTAAGGACTCCGGGAGTTTAAGTCTGGAGCGGGCGACGGGATTCGAACCCGCGACCAAGAGCTTGGGAAGCACTACAACCGCTTAGTGCCGCTTGGCGATGGTTGGCGATAGAGAGGAAGTCACTCATCTCCAAGTGTCGCCAAGTCGCGCCGAAGACCCGCTAGACGTCAAAGGTGTCTCCCAAGTGTCACCCTACGCAGCGGGCAGGAATCTGTCCTGCGAGTAAGCCACTGGACGCCGCACGCTCCGCGCCTCAGCGAATCTGGTGTCTCATTGCGACGCGTCTACGGTTACCGTTTGTTTCCCCGACTTGTCAAGTATCGCCACCTCGATCGTGAATAGGTGAGGACAGATCTCGGAGATCCGCGTCTCATTTCCCCTTAACAAGCCTTGGAATGCACCCTTCGGAAAAAATAGCACACGTGACAGGTCGGACCCGAACGGAATTTCTTCGATCGGCTGCATCGTCATCGAAACGATGTTTTGTCGCTGCGTTGCCCGAATGTCCGGGAAAAGCTTCTGCAGACCCGGAATCAGGAGGTTCGAGTATTTTTCGATTCCAAGCGGAATGTCGCTTTGCGGTCCCGGAATCGCGACAGAGGTGACGAACGATGCAAGCGTCCCAATTCCACTCAGAACGCGAAAGGTCCTCGCGCGTCGCGTCCGCTCGTATCGCGGATCGCTTGAATTGACGATCATCTCGAAGGTGTACGGACGATACGTGAGAACCCCCTTGCACGCTGGGGCGGCGTCACTCGACTTCGGAAGTTCGGCCTCTTGCAGTGCGGGTGTAGACGATAGGCTCCTCGCGTAAACCGGTAATGTGGTTGACGGCGCTCCGGTGCTGGCCATGTACTCCACTTCGCCGCGCGTGACGGGTAGCCACGGCGCGGTCGGCTGCGAGGCTCGGGGCCACCGTTGTTTCTGCGGTTTGCGTTTCTCCAAACCGATCGCGACTTCAATCGAATCGCTGAAGGCGAGAATCGATTCTCCGCGCAAGTCCTCACCATCTTCGGACTTCTTGAGATTGTTGTTGAGTCGGACACGGACGACGTAGAATTCCTTGGCCGTTTTCTCACCGAAGAGGTCAATTACCGTCCGATCGTCCATGATGTTGAGACGAACGCGCAGCTTTGCGAAGTTGGCGACACTCGGCAGAATCCGGATGAATGCCGTCTCAGTGACCGGTGTGCTACCGGTTCCATCCGTGAGAGTCGCCGTGGCGGTGAGGTCGATGACACGCGGCAAGGGCGCTCTTGGATCCGGGTCCTGTTTCCACAGCAAACGCGCCGTGCGGTTGGAAAGCCGCTCGATCGCGATGTAAGGCTCGTACTCGGGCTTAACCGACCAGCGCACCTCGAAGGATCGCTTCGCACCACCGCCGCGGTCGAACAATGAAGCGGTTATCGTCTGGCTAGTCCCATCGCGCGCTAAGGGGATTAGATTCGGCACCACTTCAAGACTCGTGGATTTCAGGTTAATTGTGACGACGAGTTGTACGGGAGCAACGTCAGCACCGCCTGTCTCCGCGGACCGAATGGTCGCTACTTGCGGTGGCACCATACCGGAAATCGTCGGCAGCGTGCCCGCCACGATGAACCGGTTGTCTTTCACGTCCAGATGTTCGCTCGTCTGAACCGCAATCGGGCGCTCTCCAGCATCGTAGGTCGATCCGTTCTTGCCGTGGAGGATCAGATTGCCGCGAAGATCGCGCTGCTCGCCTTCTTGCATCGCTATGCTTGGGTCTCTCAAAGAAATCCGAACAATCGGTTCCGCGACGCTTGCCGCGAACGTAAATGGCTGCCCGCCCAACGACACCGGGACGCCGTTCACCTTAACGGTTATCGTGGCGGTCTTCGGTGTCTTCTCGACGCGAGCTGCAGTCGCGACGAGTTGCGGACCGGGATCGACACGAACGACTCCGGTCGCCGGATCAGGCGAGAAGTCGAACGGCACGTCCGGAATTGTGACGCCGTTCTTGTCGATGGCGTTGATCGAAATAGCGCGGCGCTCTCCTTCAACCAGTTGTTTCTCGTTTCCCTCCACTTTGATCGATGCGATCTCGATTACCCTGACGTCGACCTTTGCCGTCTGACCGGTAGCGCTCTGCGTCAGGCTGAACTCAACCTCGCCGACTTCCTTGCCCGTTACGGAGGCCGTGGTCACGTCGAGGGTCGCGACTGTGGACGTCGCGGGCGTAACGGCAATGCCGCTCGGAACGACGCCATCTGGAAGCTTGATTTTCGCTGTACCGCCCCTTACCACTGTAACCACTCGCGGCGTCACCTCGAAACTTGCGTCCTCTGCCGTCAGCACGCACCAAGGAACGAATGCCAGCATAGGAAACAGGGCCATCGTAAGAGCGAAGCGTCGGCTTGGTCCAGAAACCACCCATCGTGCAGTAATGGAATAACCGTGCAGTCTACTCACAACTTTCTCCTAGCTCTATCGTCGTTTCGCGAAAGGCATCGTCGCTGACTCGTGGCGTACTGTAGGAGTGTCGGAAAAGGAGAAATCCCTACCCATACCCGATATGACTGTGGAATCAGACCGGTGACCTGTTAACGAAGATGTTGACGGCAAACTATCTTGCCCTTTAAAGGCGCAAAAGTTAGCGGCGACCGCCATGACCCTTGCGCCTTCGACCTCTTTCTCTCGGGTGGACATCGAAAATCAACCCGAAGGTTCAAGGTAGTGGGCGGGCTCGGAACGATCGCGCCGGGCTCCCGGGCACGCGCAGGCTGTCATCGGCAATCGCTTCGGGGGGCGCGCGGTTGCACGACATGCGACGATATGAACTCATCAAAGTCATGACTCGCAAACACGACCGTTGTTGCGCCGTCGGCTAAGAGCGCCCGAGATACGTCGCAATCACCTGCTTGCGCCCGAAGTCGATGGCTGAGAGTGGCTCGTCAAGTACGAGTAATTGCTTCCGAAGGAACCCATGTCGAACAACGATGACAACCGCGCAGAAGTACCTTCTAGCCAGCTGGAAGGCGCCGATCAGCGAACGGGCGTGGCGGTAACGTCCTTCGCCGAACTGCTGTATCTCAGCACGATACGCGTGCTAGCAATTCACACGACCGAAGCATCACCCCGTGCGGGTAGCGCGTTCGTCGTGAGCCACAAAGACGTGCGCTTCCTCGTCTCCGCAGCCCATCTCGTTCGAGATGCTGAGTCGATGACGATCCACCTGTATACCGCCGTGGATGGACCGCGGTTTGGAACGGCCGCTCCGTACCAGATTCGGAGAGAAGACGACTTCTGGCACTTTCACAGCGATCCCGACATCGACATCGCTGTCGGCGCGTTCGATCCTGTTGCAGACTTTCTCAGTCAGGACAGTGCTACCGTCACCGTCAACGCGATCTCGACGGACGACTTCGTGACGCCGTGGGAAAAACGAACCGCAACGTTCACTGACCCTTTCTGGCACCCGCTACCTCTTGACGAAGTCCTGCTCGTCGGTTACCCGGACGACTACCGTGACCGGGAAACGAGCCTTCCGTTACTGCGACGCGGCAGGTTAGCGACACCGATCTGGTTGAATCACGAGAACCGGCCCGTGTTTCTCATCGATACATACGCAGGCTGCGGTACCAGCGGAGGCCCCGTCGCCTACGTAGAAGAGAAACACCACGTAGGGCGAACAATGTACGGCGATACCGGCAAGATCGTGCTGCTTGGCGTCTTCAGCGAGAAGTTACCGGCAGGCCGACAGGTCGCCATTCAGGACGGACGCCCGGGCCATCCGCCGAACCTCGGCGCTGCGTACAAAGCTCATCTGATCATGGAGATCATCGAATCGCTCTAACGGCGACTTGCACTTCAGTGAGGCGTTCCGGTCCTCTAGCGCGAGGATCATTCAAGCGGGACGAGTTGCTGTGGCCGAAGGCAGTAAGGAGTCGGTTGCTCGCTGGGCAAGTCCGCGACTTCGACTTAGTCGTAAGTGTTCATCGCGAAGCTCGCCAACCTGCAACCATGTCTCCGTGCTTGAACATGAGATGAGAGGCGAGCGGCAAGGTGGAGAACTCTTCGATGCAGAGGCGGTCCGAGTAGCGATTCGCTGGTGTCGGCGTAGTGCTCTCATCCCGAGGGTAATCATGGCACCGTCGCAGTCAGCAGCCCGGCAAAGGTGTCACCCGTGGTGTCACCCGAGCCGCAAACGATTAACGGACGTAACGAAATTGAGAGTTGGTAAAGTGCGAGGTTTCCGAGAGTTACATATGGAGCGGGCGACGGGATTCGAACCCGCGACCAAGAGCTTGGGAAGCTCCTACTCTACCAACTGAGCTACGCCCGCATCGCGCCGGAACGCTCCGCTTTCAACACTTTAACTCCCATAGAGAGTAGCAGTAAGACGCCGCGTACATTTTACCACGAGCGCCCCACTGCCGGAGCCTGCACTCGGGAGTCCACATGACCGCCGCGCGCGCACGAAGACCGCGGAAGCCACGCCTCAGGTAGGGAAAGAGGCTTCCGCGGGAACTCCTCTGTCGATGAGACCTTTCCATCCGTCATGCCGGGCGGCATGTGCGTTTTGGCGGGAAGCGTCAAACGACAAGTGAAAGGTCCCATGGCCGACTACTTCATTCCGCTGAAAACCGTCGTTCCGCTGACGGAGAAGTTCACCGGGCTGCCGGTCATCGGCCCCGTCATCAAGACGCTGATCGAGCACACCGGGTTCAGCGACTATCGCGAGACGTGGAACGACACGCATAACGTCCTCGAGGGCGTCATCGCCGTCGACGGCGAGGTCGTCATTCCGCTCGGTTCGTGGTCGCTCGTCCTCGGGAAAGCCTCATCGATTACCACGTTCGACTTCATCAGCGCATCGCGGCGCCGCTCCATCCTGGAGATGGCGCTCGAAGAGGGCGTGACGTCTCTCATCGAATCGCCGCCGCCGGCTGACGAGCCTGACTCGCCGACGAAGATCTTCCTGATGCTCGACTTCCTGCCGAAGGAATCGCGCACCGTCATCAGCGGCGTCTCGCTGCACCTCCGTCTCCCGATCGAGCACGCGCAGCAGGCGGAGCTGATCAAGAACGGCGGCGGCGAGGTCACCGGCATCAGGCGGGTGACACCGCTCAAGTCGGTGGACATCGAGTTGCCCGGAGTGATCATCACCTACGACAGCGAAGCAGGAATCAGCATCGCGCTGCCGGACGATGCGGTGCTCACCGCGCCGCCGATGATGATCGGCGACTCCGACATCGGCGTGGTGCTGAAAGACTTCAAGGTCGACTTCCGCGACGACAAAGGCATCGCCGAAGTGCTCGCCCGCCCCGGCTATGACGAGACGTGGAAAGGCATCTACATCAGGGAGCTGACGCTGTACGGCCTCAACACGCTGCTGCCGTTCCTGCCGGCGCAGTTCACCGGCTCGAACTGGATCTGCGGCAGCGATGGCTGGAGCGGCGCGCTCGACCTGATAAATCCCCCGCCGGCGGCCGACGACAAATCCTTCTGGGCGCTGACGCGCATCGGAATCGAATTCGATCGCGGCTCACTCGTGCGCGGCACGATCGGCGTCACGTTCCGGGTCGGCAGCCTCGACACCGAGCACCTCTCGCTCGGACCCGACGGCAATCTCGAGATCGACTTCACGCTGCGCCACAACCGCGCGCTGTCCGGCTCCGAAGCATGGGGATTCGACATCGCGGTGCTGACTCCGAGCAAGAAGGACAAGGGGCTCCTCACCATCGACAAGGAGATGCTGCAGCTGATGGAGATGGCGCTGCCGATACTGATTCTGACGGCGCTCTCGTTGAACGGAACGCCGGACGATTCGGCCGGTCTCATTATTCTGCTCTTCACCATCCTCGCGGCGTTGCAGGGAAGCAACACGATGGTGCTCGAGAGCATCACGCTCGATGCGCTGCGATTCCGCTACTTCACGCAGCTCGTCTCCGGCACGGCCGTTCGCTTCATCGACGTCGTCCTCGACACGCAGAGCAAGCTGTCGCTCAACTTCGACATCCCGATCGTGCTGACGGCGAAAACAGCACCGGATCACCCGATCGGCGTCGACCTGCGCGGACTTACGCTGCGCTGGGCGCTGCACTTCGACGCGCTGCCCGATGCGGCGAAGATCTCGCTCGGCGGCCACGCGTTCGCGTTCATCTTCGAACCCGAGGGCGGCGTGACGTTCGACCTCAGCGAGCAATCGATCATCGAGGGATCGATCTTCGAGTTCTTCCGCTTCGGCGTCGGCAAATGGGAGGAAGGGCTCTGGTTCGACGTCGGCGCGCGCACCACGCAGCGTCTCAGCGCAACAGCCGGAGGCGGCGGCGAAGTCCGGCTCTTCTACCTCGCGAACGGAGACTTCGATCACGCCCGTCTGCAGGGAATCTCGGCGACCGTCTTCGTCCCGGAGGTCATCTACTGCAAAGCGGATCTCGGCTGGGGCGAGCAGAAGCGCGTCGCCGCGAAGGCGATGTTCATCGGCAATGGCAGCGCGAAGCTGACACCGCCGGCGCCCGACGATCCGCTCGGTCCGGTGCGGCCGTATCTGCAGCGCAGCGCGTGGCTCGTGGACGCCGAGGTGGTCGTGCAGACGGAACCGGTGGAAGGTGTGACGGCGCTGCTGGTCGGCATCGACGTCAGCTTCAGTCCCGGCCTTCCTCTCGGCAGCAGCGGCATCTCATTTTTCGGCATGCTCGGCCTCTACGCGCAGCACTACAAGCCGAACGCGCAAGGCGACTACATGGCGTGGTTTGCGGCGGAGAGCAAGAACGAGGTGCTCGGTCCCCCGCCGAAGTGGATCGCCGCGAAGGACCACTGGGGCTTCGGCATCGGCGCGGTGATCGGCTCGACGCCCGACCTCGGCCGCACCTGGAACGCGAAGGTCGGCATCCTCCTCGAGTTTCCCGGACCGGTGTTGATGATCTTCGGCTCGGCGAACATTCTCAAGCCGAAGCCGGCAGTCGGTGACGGCGAGAGCGCGGCATTCGCGGCGATCCTCGTCCTCGACTTCCACGAGCACACGCTGACGCTCGGCATCATCGTCCAATACAACATCCCCGAAGACGGGAAGATCCTGACGCTGCACGTGCCGGCCGAGATCTTCGTCGACTTCGACGACATCAGCGGCTCGTTTCATCTGTATCTCGGGCAGCACATGCCGCTCTCGCGGCGCATCACCGCGAAGGCGCTCGGCCTCTTCGACATCAGCGGCTACCTGATGTTCGATACGAAAGCGATCGAGAACCTCGCCGGACACGACGACATCGACGTGCCGCCGTTCGCGATCGCCCTCGGCGGCCGCGCCGAATGGATCAAGGGTCTGCGTTCGGGACGCATCAAGTGCTTCTTCCACTGCGGCGTCGAATTCAACCTCGCCATCGGTCTTCCCGACCCGTGGCTCTTTTACGGAATGCTGCGTCTCGACGGCGGCCTGACGGTGAAAGTCTTCGGATTCGGATTCGACTTCGGCGTCTGGGCGGAGCTTAACGCCATCGCGCCGGAGCCGTTCCGCATCAAAGGCTCCGTCGGCATTTCGATCAACCTTCCGTGGCCGCTGCCGGACATCGATGCGTCGATCGATTTGACGTTCGTCGACGACGGCGGCGAATTGCCACCGCCCGGAACGGCGGCCGGCGCGCTGACCATCCTGCCGCAGGTCGAGAACCAGCCGCTCGTCATCGAAGAAGGCGGAAGCGCGAGCCAGACCGTCCCGATCGACGCGGTGATGTCGCTGGCGTTCCGCTTCCCGATCAGGAACAACGCCGTCGCCGGCAACTTCAACGTTTCGTCGACCGACCTTCAGACCTCGTACAAAACGGCGAAGGACCAGGGCTACATCTTCGATCTCACGGACCTGCGTCTGGACACGTCGAACGGCGGTGCTCCTTCGCCGATCCCCGCGACGTGGCGCGTGGAGCCGACGTCCGCGCCGGGCGGCGAGGTGTCGCGCATGGTCCTCGATCTCTTCTCGTTCAAGAACAGTCCGACCTCACGCTTCCTCGGCACATCAGCGAAGTATCTCGACGGCACGCTCCCGTCGTGGGAGCCGTGCAAAAAAAACACGAAGGCGTCGACGGTCTGCTACACGTTCGAAGGTGAAAAGGCCGGTCCACTCGGCACGCGCATTCTGAAAAAGAGCGGCCATCCGAACGTCAGCGTTTTTACGCTGCCTCCGCCACCGAATGCGGCGCTCCTCCTCTCCGCGTTCGGAGTCGTCACCTCCACGGCGTCCGTCGTAAACGTCGACGCCGATCCCGAGCCGGATGGTGTGAATGTCCCCGGCACGTTCGGCGACGCGCTGGAGGTCTTTCCGATCTCGGCATCCGAAACGCTGGTGTTCGCGTTCGAGCGCGCGCACCACATCCGCGTCATCGGCGTTCGCAACTCCCGGCGAGCGGCGACGGTGATCGCACGGTTCTACGACGGCGACAAACTCGTCGAAACCGTCAGCGGGACCAGCGGCAGCAGCGTCGGCGAGGAGCTCGAGCAGATCGTATTCATCTGCACCGGCTGGGCGACGCGCGTCGAGTTGACGGAATCGGCGCCGCAGACGGCGCTCATCGCCGGCGTCCAGTTCGTCGTGCCGGCATTCGACATCATCATCACAAGAATCTGCGTCACGTACGAATCGGAGGAGTTGCAGGCACAACAGAACGCGACGTCGAACGCGGCCTGGAGCGCGTTCTGGTCCGAACTCCTCGCGCAGGATGCCGCGGCGAGCGATGCGCTGCTGCTCGATCCCGAAACCACCTACACGCTGAGCGGCCGCGTCGCATGGACGCACCTGGACGGCAGCGGCGGCGACACGCAGTTCTTCTCGTATCAGTTCACCACCGAAGCGAAGAATCGTCCCCCTCGCCCGCTGCGCAAACGCGATCTGCACCTCGCGGCAGATCAGGACCGCTGGGAAATCGAAACGTTGCCGGATGACGGCACGTTCGCGATGTATCTGTTGCGGCCGATCGTGCTTCGCTTTTCAGACCCGCGCGTCGAAGCCGTATATAAGAAATTCGCGCAGAAGCTCGTCCTGCGCATCATCGACGATCATGGTGAAGATCTCTTTCAGACGCTCGCGATCCTGAAGGAAAAGGCGAAGTCGCTTCCCGAGTACGAGGAGCAATGGCAGGCCTTTGCAACCGGCGCGTCGTGTACACCCGACGGCATATCGTCGCTCTGGTCCTCCGGGGTCGCGACGTTCGACACGGTTCTCCAGAGGAACCGCGAGTACAAGGCTTCGCTCCACGCGGTTCCGCTGTCCGTCACCGAGCTCGCCGGAGCGGAGTGGAAGTCGTTCCCATCCGTCCACGACTTCAAATTCCGCACGTCACGCTGGAAGAACGCGACGGAACACGCCGCCGCCTTCGTCGGGCATCTGCGCGACGAGTTGGTGGAGTCGCCCGACATCGCGGCACTCGTCGCCGCTGCCGGCGGTGCAATCGCAACCACAACCGACGATCAGATCCTGGACGCCGCGCTCTTCGATCAACTCGGACTGCCGTTCCGCAAACCGGCCGCGGAGCCGGAAGTCGTCGTCATCTGGAGCGGGAGCGGCACGAGCTGGTCAGCGATCGGATTGCTCGTCGACAGTCCCGAGCCGCTCGTGCGCGGCGCGGGAAGCAGCCTCACGGTGAGCACCGCGGATGGTCCGGTGGACCTGCTTCACCTCAATGGCCGCACGGGCGCTCGTTCGTTGCTCCTGTTCGCCGCGCCCGCCGCGCCCGGAACTCTGATGATCCGGATGGCGGATGTGTTCGAGGCGAAAGACGGCAGCCTGGCCACCGAGTTCGCGACGATCTCCGTTCCGATTCCCGACACACCGTCGATCTTCGCCGAGGAGCCGCTGCCATGACTGTCATACCGCGACTTCCCGCAAATCCGTGGGTGTGGATCGATCCGAATCTGTTGCAGCTCGTCGGCCTCGGCACGACCAGCGACCCGTACGCGCAGGACGGAAATCATCTGCGCTGGTTCTTCGGCCGTCTCCTCGGCTTTCCGCGCAGCGGCTTCGGGTTATTGCGGCGACCGACGCCGTTCGACGATTTCGCTTCGTTGCGGAGGTTGCTGCCGCTGTTCGGCGTGCAGGTCACGTCGCGGGACGAGCTCGGCGATCTCTCCGGAAAGATGCTCGACAGCGGACTCGGGATCTCCACCGCTTCTCCGTTTCAATACACGGCCATTCCTTCTGATGATGACGGTCCGTACCTGAAGCTCGGCATGCAACCGGTGGAGTTGCAGGTCGGACCATCCTCCGCATATCCGGCGCCGCACCTCGGACCGACGGCGAGCGATCCGGCCGCGTACGTGGTCCTCACGATTTATCGCCGATCGAAGACCGGTTCGGTAATCGCCGAGGGGTATTACACGTCGGGCGGCAGCGAACAGTTTCAGGATCGCACCGGTGTTGGTCCGAAGCTGGGGTCGTCGTTCGGCATCGCGGAGGACACGCTGGAGAAACGCGGCGGAACGTCGTGGCTGCGATCGCGCTCGGAGCTCCATCTGAGTCCGGACGCGGTCGATCGACGACACAAGAACCTCGGCGGCGGACGCACGGCCGGCTGCACGTTCTTCGGCGGCGATTCGTGGGCGCGCGAAACGCTGATCCTCTCCGGCGGTCTGCTCGAGCGGATTCGAATTCGCGGAGAGAACGCGGTGCTCGTCGAAGTGCGGTGGCTGCCGTCGCGCAGTTATGCCGAAGCGGACGGATGGACGGTCGTCGATCAGTACTTTCTGCCGCTGACGAACGCGCCGGAAATCTATCCCGCGTGGACGCCGACTCCCGGAGCGAAGATCGCGGATCAGCGGTTGCACGAAGCTCCGCCTCGCGCACTGCCGCCGTGGGACAACGGCGCCGTTCCTCCCCCCGCCGCAACGAACGCGCAGATCGAGGCGGACATACACAAGCGCTATCTCGAACCGTTCAAGACGGTCGACGAAGCGATGCGGACGTTTCTCGCGGGCGAGCTCGCGGAGCTCAAACCGCAGGCACTGATCGCGATCGAAGAGACGATGACGTGGATGGGCGACAGTCCGGACGCGGCCAGCGGTCCCGTCGGTCTCTACCGTCCTTTCGATTTTCTTTACTCCGCCGCCGCCGATCCGCAGATGGCGCGCATGCTCGGCCTGATGGCCACGGATCGCGCGGCGTCCGACGAATCGTGGGACTACGTCATCGGCGCGTTTTTTCCGGTGGCGTGGCTTTGGTGGACGCTCTTTCCGACGGAAGTGGCGGCGGCGATGGCTGCCGCGTCAAAGGAGCACGCGCTACACGATCTCCACGAAACCGTCTTCAACGCGTTCCCGGCAGCGCGCGAGATGAATACGCGCGTGACGCATGACAAGTGGCCGACGCAGAACTTTCCGGTGATCTCGCTCGCGACGGCGATCGGGCCGATGAAGGTGCCGTTGCCGGACGCGCCGCACTCCGTGACCGCAACACTGCACGAGAATCCGGGCAACAAAGTCGTGCAGGGCGAAGTCGAAGTGGCGTGGGAAACGCCCGCCGCGAACATCTTCGAAGAGCCGGAAAAGTCGCGCATCTTCTATGCGGTACGACGGAAAGGTGATGACGGCGACGTCGCGCTCAATCAGAAGGACGACGACTCCGGCGTGCTGCTGCCGATCGTCCCGAGCGGCGACGCCCTGGCCATCGGCCTGACGAAGATCGTCGATCGCAGCGTCCCCGCGTACGGCGATTACACGTGGCGCGTGAGCGGGATGGACATCTGGGGACGCTTCAGTCCCTTCGGCGATACCGGCACGGCGGTCGTCGATCTCGTGGCGCCGCTCGCACCGGCGAAAGTCACGGCAACGTTCAAGGAGAGCGGCGTGGTGATCACGTTCGACTGGACAACGTTCCACGCCGGCGAATCGCCTGACGTTGTTTCATTCGACGTTCACCTGCGGCAGGGGCAGGTCGCTGTCGCCGACAATCAGAACGCCGCGTCGTGGAATGTGCTCGAGCACGCGCCCGGCGCGACCACGGCGCCTTTGCGCATCGATGAAGCAACCGCGGCGATCGCATCGGCGCTGCCGGCGAGCGTCACCGCGTCCGTCGCTACCGCGGCGATCAGCGCGGAAGAGGGCGGCGGAACGCGATACATCATCACGCTCACACCGGTGTCGTCGCCGTTTGCGGACGACGGATTCGCGCGCGTTTCGGCGACGGCAACAGCTCGCGACGGCGCGGGGAACGTCAGTCCCTTCGCCACGCGCGCGATCGCGCAGCGCGCCGACGCGAAGCCGCCGGAGCCGGTGACGATGCCGCCCGGTCCGCAGTTCACGTCGTACCCGGACGCGCATGGACGCGCGCACTATCGAGTGGCGCTGTCCATTCCCGCGGCCATGACCGCGCAGGTGTTGATCGCCAGTCAGAATCGCCTGCTCGCCGCGGGCAACATCATCGATTCAGATTACGGTTTGCTCACCGACGGCGAACGCGTTCTGAAACTGAAGGAGCTCGCCGTCGCTCACGACAGCGTCTTCACGCCCGATCACGAGCTCCCTTACCCGTCGAACGTCACCGAGCATGACCTCGTGCTGCGCGGACTGGAGCGAACCTGGACCGTGGTGATGATCCGTCTGACCAGCGCGACCAGCGTTCCCGCATCGTGGCCGAAGAGTGGCGATGCGTTTGCCGTCGTTGCGGTTCGCACCGCGCCGGTACCGCGTCCGCCGGAGCTCATCGAGACGCGCGGCGGCGATCGACAGGTGACGTTCCGCATCGCACCCGACGCCACCGGCGCGACGAAGCGCGTCCGCATCTGTCGCACGCGCACGAAAGAGAACGCGACGGAGATCCGCATGATGAAGCCGGTCCAGGAAGTCGACGTCTCCGCCGCGCCCATCGACGGCGTAGTGGTCATCGATCCCGATCTCCTGCCGGACGTTCCGTACTTTTATCGAGCGGTCGCCCTGGGCGACGCGAACACGCGATCGGACGCGACCGAGATCATCTCCGTGAAAGCGTGGAGCAGCGCCGCTCCATCTGCGCCGGTGATCGCATCAGTCACGAAACCGGCAGCGTCACCTTCGCAGCGCGAAGTGGTCTTCACCCTTCCGCGCCGCGACTACCGAGTCACGGTGTTGCGCCACGATTCCGAGGCGCCGGGATGGTCGCTCATCGACGCCGATCTGCCGCCGCTCGGCAACGTGAATCTCGCCGCGCAGACCGTGGTCGCCATCGCTGACGGTTACGAGGTCACGCTGCACGACACCGTCCCGAACGAGGCCGCAACGTACGCGTATCGCATACGGCTGACGGACCCGCGTGACAAGACGGTGGAAAGCGCGATCGTGAAGGAGCCGTCATGACGATTCTCGATCTCGCCAAAAGCGTCCTCGGCGAATCGCCCGGCGCTCCCGAGTACGCGCAACCGTTCGTCGACACCGGAGTCGAACGCGATTTCGGCGACGCCGTTCCCGGCGGACTTTCGAGCTCGGTGCTGCTGACGATTTTCGCGGCCGCCGAGGTGCGCACGCCGACGAACGGATTGCTGCGGTATGTGCCCGCGGCAGCCGAGCGTTTGAAAGAACCGTTTCAGAAATGGTGGCCCGACCTGCGGCTGCTCGACGGTTCGCGCCTCGAGCCGGTAGAAGGACAGGTCGTCTTCGAAGTGTGGCCGACCGCGTTCCGCCGCCTCGAAGGAGTCTTCTCCACGAACGACGGACCGGTGCCGGCATCGAAGGCGACGCTGCCACTCACGCCGGTGCCGCGATGGTTCGTCTTCGGCGGGATCACGAAAGTGCATCTCACCACGCGCGTGACCGCGATTGCGGCCGCGCAATTTCCGCCATCGACGACCATCGGCCTCGGCCCGTTCTTCCTCGGCGCAACGCCGATCTACGCGCCGGTGAATAAGCCGATCGCACGTGAGGACGCCTCGAAAGTAGAAGTGTGGGCATTCGACAGCGCTGGTCTCGTCGTCGATCCGGCGGCCTTCTGCGGCTACGTGAAAGAGCTGGCCGACGACGTCTTTTCGATCTACGCCGTCGGCGATGCGTCGAAGGTGCCGTTCACTCCTCGCCACACATACGTCTTCTCCGATCACCGCGGCAAACCGTTTGTGCCGTGGGAGGATCCCGATCCGCCGCCGCCGCTGCCGCCACTACCGCCGCCGCCAGCTGTCATCTTCGCGGGCGGTCTCGGCGAGCGGTCGCTCGATGCGAACGCGCTGCTGATGTTCAGGAGCAGCGACAGCGCTTTTTCGACGCTTAAGGACAACCTCGTGTCGCTGCACTTCTCCGGCCAGGACAAATGGGTCGGGCTGCACCCGCACGGGTTGTCTGATGCAGAGACGAAAGTACACTTCGGCGAATGGGGCTTTGCACGCGTGCGAGTCACCGATCTCAGGGAGTGGTTTCCGCGCAACGACGACCCGAAAAACAGGTTCGCGCGCTTCACCACGAAGAACGAAGTCATCCCTCTCGTCGACGGACGAAACGCCTTCCGCGAGATGTATCGCGCGTATCGCGCGACGTATCGCAAAGAAAGCTACGCTGCCGATGACTCGATGCCGCTCGGCGACGCGAGAACCGCCGCCGAAGTCGCGCCCGCGCAGATCCTCATGACCAACTTCATGATCTCGGCCGAGAGCTCACTCCTCGGACGACGCGCGATCCTGACGACACCGCGTACGCAGGACGTCGAAAAGATCGAAGGCAATCCGCTCGACTCGGCGTCGCTGATTCCCGCGGCACTACTGGCGGCCGGCCCGCAGTTGCAATGGTGGCTCGTCGGTGTCGCCGGCGGTCTCCCGCCCGGCACGTGCGTAGAGTTGCAGCCGATCACCACCGGCGCCTCATTCATCGGCGACGATCCCCGCATCCCCGGGAAAGATCGCGGCGCCGATCTCTATGGCGTCACCATCTTCGAGCGCGACGCCATCAGCGTCTTCGCGAACGCCGACGGCCGCTTCTTCCTCCCGATTTCTTTTCCCGTCGATTGGGATCGCAAGGCAGAACTGCGCATCGTGACGTGGAAGCCGCGCAGCGATGATCCTGATCCCGCAACGACCGCGACCTCCGGCAAGGGAAAGAAAGTCGTACACGCGAAAGGGACGATCGTCGTGCCGGCGCCGCCGAGCTTCGACCTGCCGGCAATCGGCGGCTCGTGGGCAACGCCATCGTTCGTCCTCACCAATCACGCGGCGGGCGATGGCGGACTGCTGACGATCGAGAGCGGCAGTCTCAATGCGGCGGCAACGATCGCGGTGATCAATCAACGGAGCGGCGATGTCGTGCTGCAGAACGTGACCTCGTTCGCCGGCGACGTCACCATCGCCGTGCCGAACTGCGCGTCGAATGACACGCTGCTCGTCGGCGCGCTGCCGTTCGGCGGCACCGACGTCGGTGTTTGTCCCGGGTTCTTCGCCGTCGGGGTGTCCACGGCAACGCGCTCCAGCGGCTTCATTCCCGCGCATCCGAAGGAGCTGATCGGTACGCTGCGCGAAGCGATCGATGCCGGCGTCGAGGTGCGGCTGCTCGCCTTCCGCGACAGCATGGCCGCTCCCGAGCCGACGAACGCGAACGGCATCGTGCTCGCGCTCAATGCCGCGATCGGCGGCAGGCGCGGCGAGGCCATCGCCGATCCGCTGGTGCGCGAGACCAGCTCGCACCATCAGAAGACGTCGTTCATCCGATCGGCAGACGGCGTCGCGGCGCTGATCGGAGGCATCGACCACATGCCCTCACGATGGGCAGGTGCGACGCACGACGCCACCGATCCCGACCGCCCCACGGACTCGCTGTGGCACGACACGCATTGCCTCATTCGCGGCCCGGCGGCGTGGGACATCTATCGCAATTTTCAGCAACGCTGGGAGGCGGCGCGCATCGATTCGCGCGTCATCGGCGAAGGAGTGACGTACACGCCGCTCGACGATGTTCCGCTCGATGTTTCCGCAATTACGCCGGCGACGGGTACGCACGCCGTGCAGATCAACCGCACGCTGCCGCCGAACATCGCCGCCTATTCGTCGTTCGTCAATCCGCTCCTCGGACAGCAATCGATTCTGCAGTCGTACGAAAGGATCATCGCGCGTGCGCGGCACTTCCTGTACATCGAGGAGCAGTACTTCTGGAACGTCGCGCTCGCGAAGAAACTGAATGAGCGGCTGCGCGATCCGAACGGCCCGAAGTTCGCGATCGTCGTCCTGCCGAAGGAGCTCTCCGAGTTTCCCGTGCTCGACCTCGTGCTGTACGCAATCCGCGTCCGCGCGGTGAACATGCTCCTCTACGGCAAAGCGCTGCTCGAGCCGGGAGAAGACGGTACGACGCTTCCCGGAAACGTGAGCGATCGCGTGCTCATCGTGCATCCCGTCAACGATGAGAAGAAGCCGGTCTACGTTCACTGCAAGATGATCGTGGCCGATGACCTCTGGATGTCGATCGGCTCGTCGAACATCAACCGCCGCTCGATGACGTACGACTCCGAGTTGAACGCGGCGTCGATCGATGGCCGCATCCGCCGCGGCGCGCACTTCACCGCACGCGAGCTACGCACCCGCCAGATGACCCATCACGTCGGCCTCGACGATCTGGAACGTCCGATGACGGAGGACCCGGCCCGCGCGTTCGCACTGTTCAAAGCCGCGATCACGACTCCTCCGGCATGGCTCGTCGACCGGCTCCGTCTCATCGCATACGACCCGAAGGCGACCCACTACGGCATTCAGCCCGCCGAGTACAACGAGCTCTTTCTCGATGCGCTGGCGTTACTGCTCGATCCCGACGGCCGCCAACTCGACCTCGCAACAAACCTCTCGGAGGTGGCGGGCCTGCTCAAGACTCTCTCCGCCGCCGGCGAAACGGATGGCGCCAAATTCGGCGGCCTCGCCACCATTCACGCGACGTTCGTCATTCCGCCGGCCGTGACCGCGCACCACGTACACGTGGAGGTCACCGACACCTCGACGATGGAGAAGACGGAAATCGGCCCGCTCGACCCGGCCGCACCGGCATCACTCGGCATTCACCGCAACAGCAAGACCTACACGTTGACCGCGCAGGCACTCGACGTTGCGGAGATTGTCCTGGCAAGCGCCACCACAACGGTGACGGCCAGCGGTTTCACGACGGA
>JAOBAU010000297.1 GCA_025463165.1 Acidobacteriota bacterium
ATCGCCACGGCGCCGGTCTTCTTCGCTTCCGCGATCGGCATCACGGTCTTCGTCACCTCGAGGTTCTCGCGAATCTTCTCGTTGACCGCTTCCTCGATGCGCCGCAGTTGTTCGTCCGTCGGCGCCGAATGATGCGTGTAGTCGAATCGCAGCCGATCGGGCGCGACGAGCGATCCTGCCTGCTGCACGGTTTCGCCGAAGAGGTCCTTGAGCGCTTTGTGGAGGAGATGCGTGGCGGTGTGATTTGCGGTGGTGTCGAGCCGCTGCGGCACCGGCACCGACGCGCTCACCGTCGCGTTGAGCGGAAGCGATCCTTCATCGACGCGCACACGCGACACGACGAGATCGCCGACCGGTTTCTGCGTGTCGAGCACCGACGCGCGTCCGCCATCCCAGACCAGCGTGCCGCTGTCGGCAATCTGTCCGCCCGACTCCGCGTAGAACGGCGTCGGCGAGAGAACGACGTCCGCTTCGGAGCCGTGATGCAGCGCGTCGCGCTCCTCCCCCGCCATCACGATCGCCTTCACGGTCGACGGAACGTCAACATATTGATCGTAGCCGACGAACTCGATGGTGCCGACTTTCTCGGCGATCTTCGCGAACGTCGCGGCATCGGTCGACGACTGGAACTTCGACGACGCTTTCGCTTTCGCGCGCGCCTCCGACATCATCGTCTCGAATCCCGCCCGATCGAGCGTTACCCCTTCATCCTCGGCGAGCTCGCCAATCAGATCGATCGGAATCCCGAACGTGTCGTACAGGCGAAAGATCTCCTCGCCCGAAAGCGTCCGCTCGCCCCGTGCACGTACCTCGTCGAGCAGCGAGCCGACGCGCTCGATGCCGGAGCTGAGCGTCCGCGCGAAACGTTCTTCTTCCGACGCGACCGTCAGCAGCACCGCTTCACGCCGCTCCATGAGCTCCGGATACGCGCTGCCCATCGCTGCAATCAAACTGTCGACGAGCTCGGAGAGCACGACCGCTTTCGGCAGCTTGCGGCCGAACCGGATGCCGCGGCGGATGATGCGCCGCAGCACGTAACCGCGTCCTTCATTCGATGGGATGACGCCGTCGGCGATGAGGAACGACGTCGCACGCGAGTGATCGCAGAGCACGCGAACGGCGGTGTCGAGCTCGTCGTCCATTTTTCCGCCATACGTGTGACCGCTCAGCTCCGCGATCTTCTTCATCAGCGGCGCGAAGAGATCGATGTCGTAGTTCGTGCCGCCGTTCTGCAGCACGCTGGCGATCCGCTCCAGTCCCATGCCGGTATCGACCGACGGCGCCGGCAGCGGCGTCAGCGTGCCGTCGGCGTCGCGGTCGTACTGCATGAAGACGAGGTTCCAGATCTCCATCGTGTCGTCGCCCTCGCCGTTAACGAGAGCGGCGACGTTCTTCGACATGTCGTCGCCGCGGAAGTAGTGCAGCTCCGAGCACGGTCCGCACGGACCGGTATCGCCCATCGACCAGAAGTTGTCCTTCTTGCCGAAGCGCAGCACGCGATCGGGACGAGCGCCCGCCTTCACCCAGAGCGCGGCCGCTTCTTCATCGGCCGGTACTTTGTCGTCGCCTTCGAAGACGGAGAACCAGAGCCGTTCGGGATCGAGCTTCCAGACGTCGACGATCAGCTCCCACGCGAAGCGGATCGCTTCTTCCTTGAAGTAATCGCCGAACGAAAAGTTGCCGAGCATCTCGAAGAAGGTGTGATGGCGCGCGGTGCGGCCGACGTTCTCGAGGTCGTTGTGCTTGCCGCCGGCGCGGACGCATTTCTGCGAAGTCGTGGCGCGCGTGTAGTCGCGCTGCTCGCGCCCGAGGAAGGTGTCTTTGAACTGGTTCATCCCGGCGTTCGTGAAGAGGAGCGTCGGATCGCCGGCCGGCACGAGCGACGAGCTCGACACGCGGCGGTGCTGATTTTTTTCGAAGTACTGAAGAAACTGTTCGCGAATCTGGCTGGTGGTAAGCACGGCGGTGGTTCTCCTGAGGGCGCGGATCGTAACACCGCGAACCAGCGACCCGCTTCCAGCTCAGATTGCCGCGAGAACTTCGCGCACGACGTCGATCACCAGCGAAGTCTCGAAGCCCTGCCGCGCGAGATACGCGGAGAGCTTCTGTCGCAGCCGATCGTCTTCTTCGCCGCGACGAATCAACGCCGCCGCTTTCTTCCGCGCGAGCTCCGTGAGTGTGGCGCGCTCGCCGTCGGCATCGCGATAAGGAGCGAGTGCATTGTCGATGACGTCGTTATCGACGCCGGCGGCGCCGAGCTCGCGGCGAATGCGCATCGGTCCCATTCGCTTGCGAAGCCGGCCGCGAACGAACGCATCGGCGAAGCGGGAGTCGTCGAGCCACTTCTCCGAATCGAGACGCGCGATCGTGGCAGCGATCGTCTCCTCGTCGAACTCCTTCCGCTTCAACTTGCGGCGCAGTTCCGCGGCGGCGTTCCACCGATGCTGCAGGATGCGCAACGCCGTGGCGTAGCAGCGCGCGAACTGTTCGGCGTCGGGCATCAGTGGCCGTGTACCCAGTCGGTAACGACGTAGAGTGGCGTTGGCTGCACCTTCGTGTCGACGGCGCGCCAGACCTCGCCCATTCCGCCGGCGCCGAGACGCGAAACGATCTCGTAAGGACCGAGGCGTGTGCCGGGCGCGATCTCCATCGGCGAAGAATTATGGGGCAGAGGAGGCCGTCATCGAGCGATGTAGTTCACGAGCTCGCGATATGCGGCGACGGCGACCTCGGAGAGCATCGCGTCGCCATGTTTCCTTCCTGCGGGGACGACGACCTTCTTCCACGGGGAGACTCCCGCGTCATCGTGCAGCTTTACGGCGATCGTGACCGGCGTCGTGCGGTCCTTCTCGCCGACGATGAACAGAATGCTGCCACGATAGTCGCCGAGCGCGCGCGTGAGCGTTTCTCCGGCCGGTGGTCCTTCGAGCACGAGTCCGGGCAGCTCGCGCGTTCCGGCGACTTCGGCGGCGATGGCGGCGGAAGCTCCGAAGCCGTGGACGATGATTGGGAGTGTGCTGTCTTTCTTCAGCCAGTCGGCGGCGCCCAGCGCGTCGGATGAAGTGATGGCGCCGTTAATCATCAGCATGTTGACCGGGAGCGTGGCGAGATTGCCGGTCGCGCTGTCGCCGAAGAAGAGCACTTCGGCTTTCGCATCTTCGCGGATCCATCGTTTCGCGTGCACGGCGCCGATCGTGACGCTCGTCGACGTCACGTTGTCGGGCAGCGTCGCAACGATCGGCGCGGTGTCGACCGGCGCGCTGCAAGCGGTTACCGCAAGCAGTCCGACGACGACGGCCGCGCGCATCAGATGTTGTTCGAGAAGTCGAACGGTGACTCGTCGGAGAACGGATCGTTGTCGCTGGCCAGCGTCAGCTTCGATTCCATCTCTTCCTTCGACACGTCCGACGTCGACTGAATGCCCGACAGCTTGAGGCGGAACTCGTCCGGATTCGACGCGCGGCGCAGCGCTTCATCGAGCGTGATCAGGCCGTTGCGATACAGCGTGTAGAGCGACTGATCGAATGTCTGCATGCCGTACTGCGACGTGCCCTGTGAGATCGCATCCTTGATCAGCTTCGTCTTTTCTTTGTTCTCGATGCAGTCGCGGATGTACGCGGTCGAGATCAAAACTTCCGCGGCCGGAACGCGGCCGAGGCCGTCGGCGCGTGGAAGGAGTCGGAGCGAAACGACCGCTTTGAGCACGGCTGCGAGCTGCAGGCGAATCTGTTTCTGCTGGTGCGGCGGGAAGACGGAGATGATGCGGTTGACGGTTTCCGTGGCGTCCATCGTGTGCAGCGTGGAGAGCACGAGATGGCCGGTCTCGGCGGCGGTGAGCGCCGTCTCGATCGTTTCGTAGTCGCGCATTTCGCCGACGAGAATGACGTCGGGATCCTGACGGAGCGCGCTGCGCAGCGCCTGCGAGAACGACTTCGTATCGACTTCGATCTCGCGCTGATTGACGATCGATTTCTTGTCGCGGTGGAGAAACTCGATCGGATCCTCGACCGTCATGATGTGCTCGGTGCGGTGCGAGTTGATGTAGTCGATCATCGCCGCGAGCGTCGTCGACTTGCCGGAGCCGGTGGTGCCGGTGCAGAGAATCAGTCCGCGGCGTTCTTCGGCGATCTT
>JAOBAU010000311.1 GCA_025463165.1 Acidobacteriota bacterium
TGGCGCGGCTGGCGACGCTCGATCCATCGACGACGCGATTTCTGAAAGAGCTGACGCGCGTTTCGGAAGGGCTGACCCGGCCGCAGGTGATGATGTTCGCGGAGCGGCTCGGACATCTATACTTCCGCGCCTGACGCATGGAAACGCTCGACACACATCTCGATTCCGCCTCCGACGATTTCCGCCTCAACGCCGAACGGCTGCAGTCGCTCGTCGATGAGCTGAACGCGCGTCTCGCCACCACGAAGCAGGGCGGCGGACCGAAGTACCTCGCGCGTCACGTCGAGCAGGGGAAGATGCCGCCGCGCGAACGGATCGCGGCGCTGCTCGATCCCGACACGCCGTTCCTCGAGCTCTCGACGCTTGCGGCGAACGGCATGTATGACGATGAAGCGCCGGCGGCCGGCATCATCACCGGCGTCGGACGGATTCAGGGTCGCGAATGTCTGATCATCGCCAACGACGCGACGGTGAAAGGCGGCACCTACTTTCCGATCACCGTGAAGAAACATCTGCGCGCGCAGGAAGTGGCGATGCAGAACAATCTGCCGTGCGTCTACCTCGTCGATTCCGGCGGCGCGTTTCTCCCGCTGCAGGCCGACGTCTTTCCCGATCGCGAACACTTCGGCCGCATCTTCTACAACCAGGCGGTGATGTCGGCCGCCGAGATTCCGCAGATCTCCGCCGTGATGGGCTCCTGCACCGCCGGCGGTGCATACGTGCCGGCGATGTCGGACGAAGCGGTCATCGTCAAGAACACCGGCACGATCTTCCTCGGCGGTCCGCCGCTTGTAAAAGCAGCGACCGGCGAAGAAGTGACCGCTGAAGAATTGGGCGGCGCCGATGTCCACACGCGTATCAGCGGCGTCGCCGATCACTTCGCGGAAGACGATCCGCACGCGATCTCGATCATCCGCAACATCGTCGAGAACCTGCGCGTCGACAAACACGAGCCGGAAACGCGCATCGAGCCGGAAGCGCCGCTCTACGATCCGAAGGAACTGTACGGCGTGATTCCTCGCGATCTCCGCAAGCCATACGACGTGCGCGAAGTGATCGTGCGGATCGTCGACGGCTCGTGCTTCCAGGAATTCAAGGAGCGCTACGCGACGACGCTCGTCACCGGCTTCGCGCGCATCTTCGGCTACAAGGTCGGCATCCTCGCGAACAACGGCGTCCTCTTTTCGGAGTCGGCGCTGAAGGCGACGCACTTCATCGAGCTGTGTAATCAACGACGCATTCCGCTGATCTTTCTGCAGAACATCACCGGCTTCATGGTCGGACGGCAGTACGAGCGCGGCGGCATCGCGAAAGACGGCGCGAAGATGGTGCACGCCGTCGCCAACGCCAGCGTCCCGAAGTTCACCGTGATCATCGGAGGCTCGTTCGGCGCCGGCAACTACGGGATGTGCGGCCGCGCGTATTCGCCGCGCTTTCTCTGGATGTGGCCGAACGCGCGCATCTCCGTGATGGGCGGCGAGCAGGCGGCCGGCGTTCTGACGACGGTGAAGCGCGATCAGCTCGCGCGCGCCGGCAAAGAGTTCTCCGCTGAAGAGGAACGAGCGATCGCCGATCCGGTGCTCGCCAAGTACGAGACGGAAGGGAGTCCGTACTACTCGACCGCGCGACTGTGGGACGACGGCGTCATCGATCCCGCCGACACGCGGACGTATCTCGGACTCGGCCTGTCGATCGCGTACAACACGCCGATCGCCACGCCGCGCTTCGGCGTCTTCCGTATGTAACAGAGGCGGGTAGGGAAAGCGCGCGCCCGCGCATCTCCTCTCACGAGGAGAAGGCATGGCCCGACCGCTCTCGCTCCGCACGAAACTCGCGATCCTTTCAATCGGCGGAGCGATCGCGATTGCATACGGCTGGTCGAGCTACACGCAGCGTTTCACGCTGACGAACGAGCCCGATGCGGTGAAAGACACCGGTGCCATTCGCGTCGAGAGCAGCTTCTCGCAACGCGATCTTTCGCCCGGCGAGCGCGTGCAGTTGAACCTCGTCATCACCAATCGTTCGCCGAGCCGCCTGACGAATGTCCGAGCGGTCATCGAGACGCCCGGGCTTTACGGCCCGACTGTGCTGCCGAAGATCGATGACGTCGCTCCAAACGAACGGCAGAGCAGCACTTTCGCGTTGCGCGCGGGCAACGACGTTGGGCAATTCCGTTCGCGGATCACGGTCGTCTGGAACGCGAATCAGCAGCAGGTCGTGTTGCTCACGCCGCCGACGATCGCCGTTCGCAATGGGCCGGCGCGCGCGACCTGGATTGCGGCTGCGATTCAATCGCTGAGCAAAGACCTCGCGCTGCCGATCATCGTCATCATTCTGGCGTCGATCTTCAAGCGCGCCGAGGAAGAGGAAAACCGGCGCAGTGAGACGTGGCAACTCCTGTTGCCGCGGCACAACGAGAACGCCTCCGTGCACTACCTGCCACTGCTCGGCGTGATTGGTCAGTTCGACACCAACTACAGGGCATACGTGAAGAATGGCAAGCCGGACGACGTCCGCAAGGCGTTTTTCTTCTTTCTGGTGATCTTCTGGAGGATGCGCCGCGTGGCGGGGAAAATCGGCGGCATGCACTTCAAAAACCGCGACGGCGAAAAGGTCGCGGCTCGCGCCTGGAAGGTCGTCGTGACACAGACCGACGTCGCGTTTCGCGACCGTGCGCTTCGCGACGCCGCCATCGATTCGCTCACATCGGGCGACGAGCCAATGAGTATCGCGCAGTACGTGAAACGGCTCGAATACGGCTCGCCATATCGCGAGCTCCGCGCCCGATTTCTGGAATGGCAGACGAAGCCAGCTGCAGGAGCTGCCACCGACGGGCTCATGCTGCCGGACATCCACGAGCTCCTCTTGTTCTTCCTGGCCATTACCAGTTTCGAATGCAACCGCCCGTACGAGCACTGGTACGGCACGAAAGTCGATTTTCCGCGCGAAGCTGTGGACGAGTTCGTTCGCCAGCCGCTTTTCAGCAACCCTCTCCTCGCGGAATTGCGGGAACCGCTGAGAAGTTACCTCGATGCGATCAGTGACGAGTACAACATCGCGCCCATCGCGTGGCACACCTCTTGATCGTTTTGACACTGCGCCATCACTGCGGTAATTTGACTGGCGTCGGAGGCTTTAAATATGGCTACCGAGATCGTGACCTAAGGCTTAACGCCTGACGTCCTTGAGCGCAGGGCTTCGGCTCTGCGCTTTCGTTTTTGGCCCGCCGCTCATGACGTAGACTACCGCTCCGCGTCATGCCTGCTGAAACCTGGTTCCTCTTCGACCTCGGCAACACCGTCATCAAGCTCGCATACGAGCGCGTGCTGGAGAACCTCCGCCGCCAGTCGCGAATGACGCGCGATGAGCTCGTCGACCTCCTCGAGCAGGCCGGCGGCTACCGCGACATGGAACGCGGCGCGATCACCTTCTGGGAGTTCTACGAGTTTCTCTGCGATCGCGCCGACTATCGCGGCTCCATCCGCGAGTTCCACGAGCTGTGGAGCGATTTCTTCGACGGACCGATCCTCGGCATCGAAGACGTGCTCGAGCGCGTACGCGCGCGATATCGCGTGGCATTTCTCTCCAACACGAACGAGATTCACGCCGAGCTGATCCCGCGCCGTTTCGCGGTGCTCTTTCGGAAAGACGATCGCTTCGTCTTCTCGTACCGCTTCCGCGTCGCCAAGCCCGACCCCGAGTTTTTCCAGCGCGCGCTCGAAGTGGTCGGCGCGCTCGCGCATCACACGATCTATGTCGACGATCTCGTCGAGAACGTCATCGCCGCCCGCTCCCTCGGGATGAAGGCATTTCAGTTCCGCGATTCAATGACGCTCCTGCAGGAGCTGGAGAGCGAAGGGCTGCTGCCGCCGGTTTAGTCCGGTATGCCCTCACACCTTCGTCGATGCCCGCGGCGCGTGGTCCGGCGCGAACGGCTCGATCAGCATCGAGCCTTCGCGGGCCGATGTCACCGAAGTGATGGCCGACAATCTCCGCTGCTGGGTGCTGAGTAAAGGCAGACCGAGGCGGAGCGACTCAGCACTCAGCACTCAGCACTCAGCACAGGGTTCAGAACATCGCGCTCTTCACGCTCTGGGTCAGCCAGTCATCGCCGTACCACTGACGATGAAACTGTTTGAGCGCGTCGTGCTCTCCCGACGGTGCCTTCTTCCCGCTGGTGCTGTGGAAGAGTTTCGGGAACGTTCCGAGCACGAACGCGAAGTTTCGCTTCGCGTACTCGTTGCCGATGCGCGTGAATGAGGCGCCATCGACCTCGAACTTCTTCACGCCTTTGTACGACAGCTCCACGCGCGAGAACTTTTTCTCTTTCAACCTCTTGGCGAACTCGAGGAACGCCGTGTGGACGTCGATCGGCGTCTGCTTCACGCTCACCGATTTCAGGTCGTACACGACCACGCCCGGCACGACCCAGTACTCATAGTGCGCCGAAACTTCCATCCCGTTGAACGCGGCGTTTTCTTTCAGCACGTTGTTCATCGGCTGCTGGAGGAGCAGCGTGTTGGCCGTGTAGCCGATCACCGCGGCGATCAGCGGCGTGCCGACGAACACCAGTCGCTTGCCCCGCAGAGCGGGAATCGCAACCGACACGCGCTCAAGGCGCATCTGACGTCCGATCATCGACCAAAAGCGGCGCTTCTTTTTCACGCCGGTCTCATCGAGCTCCGGCGGCTCCGCGGGGATCGCGTAATAGATGATCGAGAGCAGCAGTCCGGCGGCGATCGAAACGAGTCCGACCTGACGGAACACCAGCAGAGCGGCGAGGCCGAAGATGTAGGCGATCCAGCTCGCGTAGTTGACGCGCGCGCGCAGTCGTGTGGCGCGATCGCGGAAGTAATCGTCGTTGACGATCTCGGAGCAATGCTGGCAGCGGATGGCGTTCGACGGAATATTACCGCCGCAGAAACGGCAGTGATAAACGGTCTGGTCCGCCGCGCGGCGTTTCGCACCGGCGAAGTCCTCGGAACGGCGTTTCTTTTCCACCTGCTGCAGTTTCATCAGCAGCAGGCCGCAGCTCGTGCAGGAGGATGCGCCAGGCTCGGCTAAGGAGTTGCATTCGGGGCAGCGCATACCGCAGCGTACTGCAAACGGTTGGCCATCCGAACCTCAGCAGTGGCGACGCAGGCTGGAGGCCTATCTCCGCCCGAAACGCCGCTCGATATTGAAGCCCAGATGCAGATCGCCGCGGTCGAGGCCGGCGCCCTGATACGTCGTCGTCACGTACTGATCGGCCATCGTCGAGTTGCTGTTCGTCAGCATGATCTCGAAGTAGTGGCCGCCGATGGCGCGCTTCAGTCCGAGCGCCCAGCCGAAGTCACCTTTGGTCGAGCTCGGAAGATCGCGATTTTTCGGGATGAGCTCGCCGACGATGCTCAGCGCCGGACGCACCATCACCGCGATCCCGACCGGCACGTTCGTGGCGTGAGCGAACAGCGCCTGCGAGCTCGTACCTGACACCGCGCGGCCCGCGTTCGTCACGAACGTCGGCAGCGCGAAGATCTCCGCGCGCGTGCCGAGCTGCCGCGAAATGATCACCTGCGCGAAGAACGAGGTCCGGTCCTTCAGGTTCTGTTCGGTGCGCCAGTCGGCGCCGCCGCGCACCGCGAGCGCGAATGGAATCGCCGCCGCCTGCTGCACGACGATGTACTTCGCCGCCAGCTCGATGTCGTCGAGCGCGTTGCTGCGCATGAACGAGAACTGCAGATCGGGATGCGGCGCGTACGACAGTCCGAGCGCGACGTCGGCATTGCTGTCGAGACCGAAGAGCGTGTGAATGCGATCGCTGCCGCTGCCCTGATCGATCGACTGATTGAATCGATGGGTGAACTTCACTTCCCACGTTCCCTCCGACGGGATGTGCGAAGTCGGCAGCGTCAGCAGCGTGTCGCCGAGCGGAATCGGCGCAATCGGTGTGTAGCGGTCCTGGGCGGTGGCGGTCAGCGCAATGAGCATCGCCGCGGCGGCGCACGCGATCGTCTTAATCATTCGGAGCACCTCGGCGAATCCAGTCGCGGACCAGTTTGAGTTGCGCGTCCGACAGGTAGGGTCCGCCCTGCGGCATCCGGTCGCCGGTGATGCCGGCTCCGGTGATTTTGCGATAGAGATACGAATTCGCCGGATCGCTCGGCGCGACGCGCATCAGCTGCGGCATCTCGACGCTCGGCACTCCGACGACAGCCGCGTATGCGCGGCTCGGCGTGAGGACCTGTTGCGATTGCTGGCCGAGCGTGTCGTGGCAGCCGAGGCGCGCGCAGGTGGGTGTGAAAACCTCGGCCTGGACGCGAGTGAAGGTCGCTGTTTGATCGATTGGATCGCCGCCGCTGCCGGGTCCTGGCTCGCTCGGCAACTCCTTCAGTTGACCGCAGCCGGCAACGAGGATTGCAAGGAAGAGAAGGCCTCGTTTCATGCGGCGAAAGGTTAACACGTCAACAAAAAACGGACGGCCGCGAGGCCGTCCGTTTTCACGATTGTGACGTTGATTACTGCTTAGTCCGCTCGCACGTTTTGGCGTCGGCGTCCTTGTGCGCGCACGTCGCCTTCGCACATTCCTTCTTATCTTTTTTGCACTCGGCGCCCTGCGGGCAACTCGCCGACGTCTTGTCGCATTTGCGAGTCTCGCCGGCGGTGGCGACGAGCGGAACGAGCGTGAGTGCCGCGATCAACAGAAAACGAGCTTTCATTTTGATTTCTCCAATTCATTCGAACTGCGTGTGCGGGAAGTGGCGTCGTCGCACGCGTATCAAATGCGGAGCTGAATCGTGTCGAGTGCGGCGTAGTACGTCGAGCGCTCGATGTGATGCTCGGCGATCGGCGATGACTGTGCGCGTGCGATGCGCGGCGCCGGATGCGACGGCACCGCCGGAATGATGAGCAGCGGTTCGAGCATCGCAGCCGGCGGCTGCACCGTCAGCGTGGTCCGTGCGCAGCATGGATGCAGCATCGTGTGACGCGGCATGTCCGGCATTTGCGGACTGCAGCAGAGCAGCGGCAGCGGTGCGCCGATCGCCAGTGCCACCATCAGCACAATCGCCGCAATGCTGTGCACTCGCATGTTCCTCAATGATACGAGCGGGCAGGCCTGCGGTTCCGCCGGCGCTCAAACGTTCGTGTGAACGTGTGAGCCGCGGGCGCGGCTACAATGCCCCGCTCCAATGCAACCCAACGTCTATAAGTTCGGCGGGACGTCGGTCGGTTCGGCCGATGCGATCCGCCTCGCGCTGACGCGCATTCGCGAGGCGGCGCCGAACGTCGTCTCGGTCGTTTCGGCCGCGAACGGCATCACCGATCTGCTGCTCTCCGCCGCGCGCGACGCGCAGCGCGGAAAGGTCGCCGAAGCGCGCGCGGCAGGGGAGGCATTCGCGGCGCGGCATCGCGAGCTGGTTGAGTTGTTGATCGCCACGCCGCACGTCGTCGTAGCGCTCGAGCGCGAGCTAGATGCGTCGACACACGAACTGCTGTCGATGTGCGAGAGC